>JACONB010000008.1 GCA_014323965.1 Prochloron sp. SP5CPC1
GATCTGAAGTGGTTTGGCGATCCTTTGGTGGATAGGCAATAAAGAGAGATTCTTGGGCGCAGGCTGGCAAGATAAGAGCTACACTACTAATTATCCCTAATATTAATGCTATAGTAGTTTTCATTTTTGGTTGTTTTTGTTTCACTTATATTATCCCACAATTATGGGCGACTCTTAGGAATAAATATAGTCTCGCTCTCTACGCAAAGGCACAAAGTCCACCCTGCTAGCTTCTCTTTACCCCGCGCTCGTTTCTCTGTGCCCTCCGTGTCTGGAGTGGTTTCATAAATACTCTCGTTTAATCGCAACCTTCTCTAATCTTAGCATCTTTATACTCTATGGGTACAAATCTGTATGCTTTTACGACTTGGGTTTTCTTCTCTTGCTAAAGCTTCAAAATGAACTGTTGGAGTTGTACAGAAATCCTGCTTGTTTTATTCCACTATTCCTCATACACTTGGTTAAGTACTTCTCTTGACGTTTCGTCGTGAAGGGAGTGGGAAAGAAATTAGACCTCGGGTGCTCCGTCAGTTCGTCCGTTGTAGTAGTAGGAGCAATTAAAGATTTTGCACAACTTAACGTTCGCAACGCACCTTCTAGTTTTGAGTATAACAGTTTTAGCCACCAATTGTTGTCTTGACATCTAGTTCTAAATTATCTTAGGATTAGATACTTTTAGCTGTTAATTTACCCAAAATTTGTTAGGTTAAGAAAACCTTGAGAGCAAACCGCATAATTATTATTAACTAAGTTATATTATTAATAGTTACAATAACAAGTCTAATAAAAAAATACTGTATTTAATAAAGCTGCCAGACAAGGTAAAGTAAATCTGAGGACAGTCAAGGTACAATATCCTAGAGGTATCCATGTATTACTCATGAGCAACGTTCAAAAAGGAAGATTGATGGATATTGCCAACTCCTTCCAGCAACCAGCCGAACTAATCGAAGAGCTGTTAGAAATTGGGAAAGCCCTTTCCAGCGTGCAGAATCTGGATAAACTACTGAATCTCATTTTAAGCAAAAGCAGGGAAATCACCTGTAGCGATGCGGGGAGTGTTTATTTGCTGGACAAAAATGGTGCCATCCCTTGCTTACTCTTTAAAGTAGCACAAAATGATTCTCTTCCCCATGTATCTTTCAAAGAGTTCGCGGTACAGATTACGAAAAAAAGTCTTGCGGGTTACGTAGCTTTGACTGGGGAAACCTTGAATATACCCGATGCTTATAATATACCCTCTCACCTTCCTTACCAGCTAGATCGGAGTTTCGATAGGGATTTTTTCTATCGTACTTGCTCCGTGTTAGTGCTGCCTATGCAAAATCAGGAAGGGGAAGTTATCGGTGTCTTGCAGCTTATTAACCGGAAAAGAAAGCCCGAAGATAGGATTCGCCTGGAAAATGCCCAGGATATTACTGTACCTTATTCTCTTCCAGAAGAAAGCATTCTGCGCTCCCTCGCTTCTCAAGCAGCTATTTCCCTGGAACGGAATATACTCCAAGATAGCATCGAAAATCTCTTTGAAGGGTTCGTCAGAGCATCTATTCAGACAATTGAAGCTAGAGATCCCACAACTTCGGGACATTCCGAAAGAGTAGCTGCTTTGACAGTAAGGCTTGCTCAAGAGGTGAATACTATCTCCACCGGATCTTTACAATCGATTCAGTTTAGCGATCACCAACTGCAAGAAATTCGCTATGCTGCTCTCCTCCACGATTTCGGCAAAGTTAGCGTTCCGGAAGCAATTTTAAACAAGCACCAAAAACTCTATCCGTCAAAACTGGAGATAATTCGCCAGCGTTTTGCCTTTGCCAAGCGTACCCGGGAAATGGAATGTGCTCAAGAGAAATACAGCTATTTAGTAGAACACCCCAGCCACCGTCATGATTCTCCCCACTGTCAAAAATTAATTGAATTAGACCAACAACTAGAGAGAAGTGTCCAAGAACTAGATCGGTATTGGGAGCTAGTGCAGAAAGCCAATGAACCATTAGCCTATAAGAGCAAAAAATTACAGTCCAACGTGGAACAAATGTTAGCCCAACTAACTGCCATTTCCAAGTATACCTATAGAGATATTGACGGTCAACTCAAACCTCTCATTACCTCGGAAGAAATTAAACAGTTGACAGTACCTCTTGGTAACTTGACCACCGAGGAACGTTTAGCGATTGAAGCTCACGTTACTCACTCCTACGAATTTCTGAAGCAAATTCCTTGGACAAAACACCTGCAAGATGTCCCCATGATAGCCTATGGACATCACGAAAAAATAGATGGTAGCGGTTCGGTTATCCTCGGCCCCTCAAATTATGACCCTTGCGGATGTTTACGTAGTGTCCAGAGCCTTGAAAATTCTCATATGTTGAGGCAGCTAAGAACAAAATCAATTCAAAATACTCCAAGTGCTGGAGAATCGTCAAGTCTTTAAAGTTCTCAAACACAGCCTTTAATAATGAGCCAAAAAGCAAATTTAGTCATTCCCCAACTGATTGTCGGTTTGGGTAATCCAGAATCGAAGTACAATGGAACGCGACACAACATCGGGTTTGAAGTAATTGACACCTTAGCCCAGTGTTGGCAAATCTCATTGAAACAACATCGTCGCTTTCAAGGTGGATTTGGGGAGGGATTATGGCAACCAGGCAGCAAAATTCGCCTGCTCAAACCCACTACCTATATGAATCGTTCCGGACAGTCAGTGCAAGCTGCGGGTAACTGGTATAAGTTATCGCCTCAGTCTTTGTTAGTAATTTATGACGATATGGATCTACCTGTAGGACGTTTGAGAATGCGTCTTTCCGGTTCTGCTGGGGGACACAACGGCATCAAATCCATTATCTCTCATCTAGGAGGGCAAAATTTTCCTCGTCTGCGCATTGGAATTGGCAAATCCCATGGGGAACAGGAGACTATCTCTCACGTTTTGAGTCGCTTTTCTCCGTCAGAAAGGAAAACCATCACCGCAGTAGTGCAATTGGTGTCAGAGGCTGTAGAATTGAGTCTGAAGGAAGGAGTCGAAAAGGCTATGAGTCTTTACAACAGTCGCAGCCTCGGCCATATTTAATTTTGGGTAATTTAGATACTGTAATGTTGCCACTCCCCAGCAATTTCACAGCTGACTTAATGCCTGGCTCAGACGCATTTTATCCCATCCTTTCTGATTTAGCAAGAGCCAGGACTGAATAAGATCCGGACCTGTTAATTCTCCCATTAATCCTGCTCGCAGGGATCGCATTACTAAACCTTTTTTCACTTTGTGGGCTTTAGTTGCTTGTTTAACTATCCCTTTAACATCGGTTTCCGTGAGTTTTCCCTCAACTTCTATAGCTGCGATAACAGTTGCAATTATTTGGCGAGCTTCCTCTTGTTGCAGCAACTCCACAGCTTTTTCACTCAACTTAACTGACTTGCCAAACAACAAGCGACTTTCTTTAATGCAATCAGGAAGACGAGTTAAACTGGGGGCAATCATTGCCGTCAGACCTTCTAACCAAGGGCGATCGCCTTGTAAATCTATTTCATATCCAGCTTCTTCCCAATAAGGAACTAATAACTCAACTAGCTGCTTTGCTGGCATTTGATGGAGATACTGACTGTTGATCCAATCTAATTTTGCCCAGTCGAATTTTGCTCCCGCTTTATTCACTCTATCTAAGCTAAATTGAGTTGCTGCTTCCGTGAGGGTAAATATTTCCTCCCCATTGGGGGATGTCCACCCCAGCAAGGACATATAATTAGCCATAGCTTCCGGTAAAAAACCCATTTTGCGAAAATCGTCAATGGAAGTCACTCCATCTCGCTTGGAGAGCTTTTGTCCTTGGGGATTTAAAATGAGGGGTGTATGAGCAAACTGAGGTACCTTTGCTCCCATGGCTTCATAGAGTAATATCTGTTTGGCTGTGTTGGCAATGTGGTCTTCCCCTCGAATCACGTGAGTAATATCCATATCTAGATCATCTACCACCACCGCAAAATTATAGAGAGGTTGACCTATATTTGAACTCTCCGAAGTCCGAGCAATGACCATATCTCCCCCCAGATCACTTCCTTTCCAAGTGACTGTCCCCCTGACCAAATCTTGCCAAACTATTCCCCGGTTCTCGTCAATTTTAAAGCGAATCACCGGTTTACGCCCTTCTGCTTTAAAAGCTGCTTCTTCTTCTGGGGTAAGGTTGCGGTGACGATTATCGTAGCGAGGCGCTTCTTTTCTTGCCTTTTGAGCAGCCCGCATTTCTTCCAATTCTGTCCCACTGCAATAACAGCGATAAGCTAAACCCCGATCCAGCAGAGTTTGGATTGCTTTTTCGTAGAGGTGGAACCGTTCTGTTTGAAATAGGGGACCAATATCCCAATTTAACCCCAACCAAGTCAATCCAGACTTAATATTCTCTGTGTATTCTGGGCGGGAACGTGCTCTGTCTGTATCTTCGATCCGTAGGATGAATGTACCCCCCTCATGACGGGCAAACAGCCAATTAAAGACAGCAGTTCTAGCGGTGCCGATGTGTAAATTTCCGGTAGGGGAAGGAGCAATACGAACCCTGACAGTCACAGAAAACCTCTTTCTTCTTAAAATACGTTATTTGTGGGTGCAGCTTTCCATTTTAACTCATCTGGATTGTGCTTACGGGACTGACGGGGCTCGAACCCGCAACTTCTGCCGTGACAGGGCAGTGCTCTAACCAGTTGAACTACAGTCCCAATTTCTTTAACGATATTGATATTCATCATAGCCACTTGGTATTGGATTTGTCAACCCCTTTGGGAAATTTTTTTCTTTTTATTGCTACAAGTCCTCAAATTGCCTGCTATATCTGGATTTTAACCGTTCTCAAAAAGTGACAGGGTTTTAACGTGTTCTGAAGCAGGATACAGATCCGTTATCTGGCAAATGATCCGGTCAGACAGATTTTCATCCAAAAGCAATTTCACAGACATGCCACGAATAACTTTTTCTCACGATCTGCCGCAAACGCAAGACAAGCTTTGATATCCTCAGAGGTAAGTTCAGAAAAGTCTTCTAAAATTTCTGCTTCCGTCATGCCACCTGCAAGATATTCCAAGATATCGCTTACTGTGATTCGCATTCCTCGAATGCAAGGCTTACCACTGCGTTTACCAGGTTCGGTAGTTCATAAGGCGGCAGGGAGGTGAGTTTACGTCTATGATAGCAGAGAACTAGAGGGTAAGACCATTACCCTTATGATAGCGACTGGTCCACACATCCGTCAAGGGAAGTAAAAAGCGGTCACACCCTAACTGAATGGGATTCAAGGAAGTGCCCAAAATGCGATATTCGCCATCTTTAAACCTTTGAAACATATTCTGGGGCAATTTTGACTAGCGTTCTTAACGCAGAGTTGACAGTGGCCGAATCCTTGAATATATTGGCCAGATTAGGCTCTAAAAGCACTATATTTGTCCCTCCTTATAGCGCGGGGTGCTGACCTTTGAGGCTCGGGGTTAAGCACCCTGATTGTACTATATTTCACATTACCTAATCTCTGTTTTAACATAAAACTTTACACAAATTTACATTTCTTTGCCGATTTGCTATAAATCAACTATTCTCTATTCACAACGTCTCATGCCACAACATTTTATGTCTAATTTAATTGATGCCGTTCTCAATTCAGAGGAAAAGAACGACCTGCGGGAATTTTTCAATCAGTTGCAAATGTCCGAGCGGCGTTATTTACTCCGCAACGACATCTTAAATGCTTTCGGTCAATTTTGTAGTCATGGGGAAAATATTACCGAAAACTATAAATCTTCCCATCTCGGCAAATTAATCTACTATACCCAGGAAATCATTTTAGAGGAAACCAACAGTCTCTGTCTGATTATCCGTCCCAAAATTGCCAAAACCACCGCCTATCGTATCTTTGAAAATCTGACAGTGGAATCCCTGTCTATCCAGCAATTATTGGATATCAGAGATCGGTTCGTCAACCATTTTAACCCGGAAGAAGGAGATGTTTTTGAAATCGACTTCCAGCCCTTTTACGACTACTCCCCCATGATCCGGGATCCGAAAAACATCGGTAAGGGAGTGCAGTTTCTGAACCGTTTCCTTTCCAGTAAGCTGTTTCAAGATCCAAGTGAATGGTTGGATGCTCTCTTTAACTTCCTCATTCTTCACAGCTACAATGGGATCCAATTACTTATCAACGGACGGATAAAGAATCGCCTTGAACTCTCTGACCAAGTGAAGCAGGGGATCGCCTTTGTCAGCGAACTCCCTCCCCAGCAACCTTACGAAGAATTTCGCTTTGAGTTGCAAACCATGAGTTTTGAACCTGGTTGGGGTAATACTGCTGGTCGGGTTCAAGAAACCCTGGAAATGCTGGACGAACTCATAGACTCTCCCGACGCTAAAGTGCTGGAAGCTTTCCTCTCCCGCATTCCCATGATTTTCCGCATTGTCCTAGTGTCCGTTCACGGTTGGTTCGGACAGGAAGGAGTTTTGGGTCGTCCTGATACTGGGGGTCAGGTAGTGTACGTTCTGGATCAAGCTAGAAGCTTAGAAAAGCAATTACAATTAGATATTACCTTGGCAGGTTTAGACGGTTTGGAGGTGCAGCCGAAAGTAATTGTTCTCAGCCGTTTAATTCCCAATAACGACGATACTCGTTGTAACGAAAGGTTGGAGAAAATCTACGAAACCGATAATGCTTGGATTTTGCGGGTACCTTTTCGGGAATTTAATTCCCAAGTAACTCAAGATTGGATTTCTCGCTTTGAAATTTGGCCCTATTTGGAAACCTACGCTGTTGACGCCGAAAGAGAACTATATGCAGAGTTTCAAGGAAAACCAGACTTAATCATCGGTAACTATTCCGATGGTAATTTAGTGGCTTTTCTCCTGGCACGACGGTTAAAAGTGACCCAGTTTAACATTGCCCACGCTTTGGAAAAATCCAAATACCTTTTTAGCAATCTCTACTGGCAAGAAATGGAATATAATTACCATTTCTCCCTTCAGTTTACAGCAGATTTAATTGCTATGAATGCTGCCCAGTGCATTCTCAGCAGTACCTACCAAGAAATTGTCGGCACCCGAGATAGTGTGGGTCAGTACGAGTCGGGTGTGGTCAAAAGTAGTTGATAGAGTAGAGAATAAATTTGATCGCGGCCCGAACTATCGATAATAATTGCCATTTTCGATTACCCGGCAACAAAGTCTCGCTTGACATACATGATAAGATAGTATATAATGTCAAGTAAGCGGGATGTTTTCTCTTAATATCGGTACTTGCATTCAGGGAAAAAATATGGTAGTGTTGATAATACAAATAAATTGTATGTCTTCACTACCATGAACAAAGACTACACAGATGTTATCACAAAAGTTTGTGAATTGTTGTTCCATGCCATTGGCTCCAGAGAATCAAATTTAGAGGATAAGGTACAGAGCTTAGACGGAGAAATTTTCAAACTATGGAGCAAGATTGGCTTGCAGTTAATGTCGGTCACGCAAAGACGCAAAGACAGCGAAGAATGGGGAAAAGACGGTGCTATACCGCAGGAGGAAAGAAATTAAGAGAGAAGGTGCTATTGGGCAGTTGAAGTGTAATTGCGTCACGCAGTGCGCCTTAGCGCCTTGGCGCGAGATGATTTTGAGCCACTTAAGTTATCGGGTAACCAGAGATGACTTGGAAAAAGGATATAAGGTTCATCGTCGTCCACGAGTAAAATATCTCGTGCTATTTGGTCCCATAGAAGTAGAATCGCCCTATCTGTGGAACAGCGACAAAAAACAGGGAACTCGTCCGATCAAAAACCAATTAGGCATTACTCATGGAGGGCGTTCTCTAGCGTTAGAAAAAGCTTTGGTAGATTTAGGAATCTGTCAATCTTATCCACAAGCAGCTAAACAATTTGAACAACACTATGGGTGGAGTATTGATCGCTATCGAATTAGACGCTCAGTAGTCAAAATAGCTCCTCAGGCACAGGAATATGTTTCCCAACGGCTAGAAAGTTCAAGGAAAGAATACAACATATCCCTTGATGTCAGGCCAGGAGAAGACAAAATTTTGAAGGAAGCGCCCTCGGCATCCGCGATGGCGAGGGCAAAGGCGCAAAGAGATAGAATGTAATACTGTGACGATAGAAATCTCAGTTGTACATCCTTCGCGGGCTTGGCGCCTTTGCGTGGTGGAACTTGATGGTTGTCATATTCGCACTGGCATCTTCCAATCAGCTAAAACTCAACAATTAACAAAAAAACGGCAACTGCCGAAAAAAAAGCGAACAATAGAGTGGCGTGAAGTCAGAGTTGGTTTAGCCCGTCCACTTGAAAACAAAGAAAAACGTACCTTTGTGGCTTTAATGAGTAAGTATCCAGAGGTGGTCAATCTATTGGTAAGCGCAGCAATAGATCAAGGGATGTCACGGCGTTCTAATATCTATGCAGTGGCGGATGGTGGCAATGGGCTATACTCAGAACTCCAATCTCGCGCCAAGGCGCTAAGACGCAAAGGGATTCAATGGGGTAATATACAGTTAAACCGCCTGTTCTACAATCCTTCGCTGTCTTTGCGTCTTTGCGTGCTCGCGCCCACCGAGTAGGCGCACTGCGTGACGCAATTACACTCCCAAATAGGGATAGCACCTTCTCCCTTAATTCCTTTCCTCCCAAATAGGGATAGCACCGTCTCTTCCCCATCCTTCGCGTACTTTGCGTCTTTGCGTGACCAATCTCAATTAAAAAATTTGCAATTTATCTTAGATCGTTGCCATCTCAAACAACATCTTTATGAAACCGCTGAAGCTTTAGGGCTTGAGAGAAACAAAAAGCACAATTGGGTTAACGTTCCAGGCGTGCGCGCCTGGAACGCCTTGAGGGCGCGCACGCCCTCAAGGTTAATAAATTGGTGCAAGCCAAACTTAAGCTAATTGATGGGGGAAAAGTACAACAACTGTTGCTCAATCTCAGGACATATTTGGGACGCGGTTCGGCTAACATCACCTCAAAAGGTTCAGCTCGTTTATCCCGTTTGTGTAATTATCTTCAACGGTTTTCCGATTGCGTTGATTACAACCGATTCATCGAGTTAGGTTTACCCATCGGTTCGGGGCGCGCAGAGGCGCAGAGACAGCAGAGATTAAATTGGCAGTGGTTGCTCCACTACCGGGTATTAAATACTCTGTGCCTCTGTGACTCTGTGAGCTTCGGTTCGGGAGAAATTGAAAGCGCAGGAGCTATATTCCTCAAAAAAGGTTAAAGATTCCCGGAGCTACTTGGCATCCTGATAATATTAATTCCATGTTAGGATTACTCATTCTACAAGCGAATAATTGGTGGGAGGATTTTTGGCAACAATTTACCGAAAGGGCTAAAATACCAGCGAAGGTTTAAACTGCTCCTTCCAGGCGCGCAGAGGCGCAGAGGCACTCTGGATGAATAAACAAGCGTTAAGCCGCAGTTGGTAAAGTCTATTCTCTGCGCCTCTGTGACTCTGTGAGCTTCCTTTTAGAAGACGGCGATGGAACTTTTAAGAGTACACAAGAGCGCGGCGCAGCAGCTCGGAGCTTTCGGAACAGCACTGTCCATGCCTTTTAACATCTTATACCTTTGTCTTGTGATACTTTGTTGTCGGAGCGGCTAAAATGGTAATAATTATCAATAGTTCCGGTCGCAATCAAATTTATTCTCTACTCTATCAACTGCTTTTGACCACACCCGTTCTGCTACATATTTCAGTAAGCATTACCAAGCCCTATCGGCTATCGTTGGGATGCCCAATCCTCTGGTTTTACCATTGGACTTAGGGATATTAACCCGTCTGAGCGGATGGTGTGGACAGAAGCTCACAGAGGCACAGAGGCGCAGAGGATAGCATGGTATGGATGAGCGCTTCAAACGCCTGTTTATAAATCCTCCGTGCCGGAGCGCCTCTGCGCGATGCAGATAGGGATTTACGTGACTCCTTCACGAGAGGGACTTGCTTCTCACGATTTCGCAGGTGCAGATTAACGCAGATTAACGCAGATGGGGAGGATATCTGTATCCATCCGCGGACGCCAAAGGCGGTTGCTTCGCAATCATTAGCGTTCATCTGTGGGACGCCTTGGGCGATCAGCGATGCAATCAGATTTCTGACCGTGTACTCACCCTCATAGTTCATTCAGTTGTCAAGGTTCGGTTATTACTACCATATGAGGAAAGGTTATTCTCTTATCCGAGCAGGTCCGAAGTAATCTCTTTGGGTTTTCAGCCAGTTTCCCGGCGATTATTGCCCTCGGATTTTCGCCTTCACGGGATATCCCGTTAAACTGAGCTATGGCTTATATGTGGCTTACGCGCGCCCTCTGCGAGTCTCCGAGCGGCTACTTTCACTGGAAACGAGTCGCACAAGCAATGAAATTGGGGGATTAAAAGAGGAAGTACAGGAATTAGATAAGAAAGTTGATGTAGGTTTTGCTTCCGCAAAAGGAGGGATAAAACGTCTTGACCAGAAAATTGATTCTAATTTTGATAACGTAACAGGAGAAATAAAACGACTTGACCAGAAAATTGACCTAAAAATAGATGGTTGGAAAAAACGACTTGAAACTTCAGAGTTTGTTGGTAAAGCTAGTGTAACAGCTATATTTATTGATGGAGATTTCAAACGGATTGATGTATAGTCCACCTTCGTGGACTTCTCGTATTAGCCCGCAATGCGCAGTTAAGGGCGGGACAGGACAGCGATCGTCATATGATATTATATTATAATCCAGGAAGGGTTTCACGCAGAGTCGCAGAGTCGCAGAGGGGGGGAAAAAGAAGATGAAAAAAGGTCGTGAGGGTTCTATTATGGGGAAAATTTGTCGTTGGTTACAGGGGAAGGGGAAAACGAAATCTTCTGTACCCTCTCTTGAACGAAGGGAATTTCCTGGGGGATACCCCCTAAATTCCCAACTACACTTTAGGCGCGTTTTGAGAATTAATATATTGCCGCAATTTTTCAATTGGCGCTCCACCCGTAGAAGCGACATAGTAAGATTTCGACCAAAAGGAAATACAAAAGGGATCAAACTTCTTAACTTCAAGAGGGAATTCACGTTTCATTGTCCTACTTGTAGCTGCCTTCAAGGAACCAGCCACAGCCGAAATTGCAACCGCAAGGATGGAAGTCAATTAGGAGATGAACATGGTCAGATTCTCCAGAAAATTCTAGCAATTCACAATCCATCTTGCGGCCAACCTGCCAGCACATTTCCCCCATAGGCTCCAGCATTGGGGCATTTATTACTTTTCTTCGATCCAGTAACAAAAACCAAGTGGAACCGCACGCTAAAAACGCTATGGTAGCCTTTTATTGGCTTCATGTTGACAAACTGCACCCTAGATGTTAACGTAAAACATATTAACTCTAGCGCGACCTGATTGCGAAGCAACCGCGAAGCGTCCTGGTTGCTTAGTACGAGGCACCCCTGCTCATGCCAAGCCTGGCCTGAGCAGGCCCCTAGGGAATTCCACCCCTAGCCCTCACGGAAAAGACTCTTTGAGTCCGGTCACAGCCAAGTAAGTAATGAAACAGCTGGAATGCAGGCCCCGAAAGTAGCTGAAGTGCCAGAGATTAGGTACCAAGAGCAAGAGGGAAATGGTTGGAAGGTTGAAAATTTGTGAAGTCAAAGGATTCTACAGAGAATCCCGACCTATAAACCTCGTTATATATGGAAAGGCGAAATTATCTCTGACACGCCTTAGCCAAAATGGCAAATAGACAGGAGTCAATGCTGATTTCTCATTGATTCGTGGAAATAGAGCTTCTACCGGGGAAAAGGAACCAACCGGCACCAACTAACGCAAAACTAAGTGATACAACAGGAGAGAGCCAAACAGGGTCTAAGAGGCGGTCGATTCCTCTTAGTAGGCTGGAGGTAACGAAGGCAGAAATCCTTGGAGGTTTTGGATGAGTGAAAAAGCAAATGCCCCGCTGTAATGGCGGGGATAGGGGGACGCCTTTGGCGGTTGCTTACGCAATCAAGATTTGCCCAAGACCGGCAGGAATAGCAGACTTCACAACAGGGTTCGATACGAGATAGGAAGACAACTAGAAACCAAACGAACGGAAAAGTTAGATGACAGAAGTAATTCTGGAAAATGGACTGAACGGACAATTTTCATGGGGCGACATTAATTGGCGTCGTGCTCATGAGATTGTTAGGAATTTACGCGGTCGGATATTTCGGGCACGTTTGCTTGGACTGTGGAAGCAACTATTGCGGCTACAGGAACTAATGAAAAGATGTCGGTCGAATCTATTGCTGAGTATTAGACAAATCACACAGGTAAATACCGGAAAGCGTACAGCTGGGATAGATAAGGAGGTTATAGAAACACCAGCACAGCGTGTGAAACTTGCGTCCACCTGGGAAATTCCTAAGGCAAAACCTGCTAAACGGATATACATTCCTAAGGCAAACGGTAAGAAACGTCCCCAAGGAATCCCTTTGCGAAGCAACCGCCCAAGGCGTCCCGTGAGGGATAGAGTCGCTCAGGCAATAGTCAAGAATGCACTGGAACCCGAATGGGAAGCCATGTTTGAAGCTAATTCCTATGGCTTTAGACCCGGAAGAGGTTGTCATGACGCTATAGCTCAATGCTTCCAAAGGTTAAAAGGCGACAGTAAAACGAAGACCGGAAAATGGCGCAAGAATGATAAATGGGTTCTGGACGCTGATATCAAAGGCTTCTTTGACAACATTGACCATAAATCCATCCAGACTGCTACTAGGGAGGATTCTCTAATAAGTGGGTGGTTAAAAGCTGGATTCATAGAAGCTCACAGAGGCACAGAGGCGCAGAGAACTAGTACTATGGATGAGCGCTTCAAGCCTTTGTCTATAAATCCTCCGTGCCGGAGCGCCTCTGCGCGAGTCGAAAATAAGAAAGGTTATAGCCCAACTGAAAAAGGTACTCCACAGGGTGGCGTAATTAGTCCATTGTTAGCCAACATTGGACTCCACGGGTTAGAAGATTATATTACTGCATGTAATCCCATTGCGTAGGCGTCATCCGATATGCAGACGATTTTGTCGTCACGGCGAGGGAGAAGGAATCCCTGGAGGAACTGAAAATCCAGATAAATCAATGGCTGTCAGAACGAGGTCTTGAAATCAGCGAGGAGAAGACACGGATAGTACATATCAGTGAAGGGTTTGACAACCTGCGGGTTTAACTTACGGCTATATAAGGTCAGAGGTGACGATGGCGTCCTGAAGGATAAGTTACTCATCAAGCCACAAAAGACCAAAGTGCTTAATTTCTGTAAGAAAGTCGGTGAAACCATCGATAGCATGAAAACAATGACCCCACGGCAAGTCGCCTTCAAACTGGAACCGCTTCTCAGAGGTTTTGCTAATTACTACAGAGGGGTAGTCAGCAAACAAACCTTCAGTTACATCAAATACCGCCATAGGTGGTACCTCTGGCGTTGGGCAAGAAGACGGCACCCCAACAAAAACCAAGAATGGGTTAAGAATAAATATTTCCGATTGCGATCGCCTACCGCGTAAGCGTCCCATCCAACGTAAGGAAGGGAAAAAGAAAAAGAAAGACTGGGTATTCTTCTATGAAAGTTCTGACCGTAAAGGGCGTAGGAAAACCAGCGACCTTTACGATACACAATCAGTACCCATTATAAGACATACCAAAGTAAAAGGGACTAACTCCCCTGATGACCCAGAACTTACCGAATATTGGGACAACAGAAGGAGGAGGACTGGAAAACAGCGATGGTCCAAGGATTCAAAATATGAGTCTGTGGCTATTGCTCAAAACTGGAAGTGCCCAATATGTGAGACCCACTTATTCAATGGGGAGGAAATCGAAACTCATCACATAGTACCTGTGGCTGAAGGAGGTTCTCCCGACGTGGACAACAATTCGGCACCTGCACAAAACGTGTCATAAGCAGGTACATTCTAAGAAATCTGAGCAAGTAGGTCTTGAAGGTACGCAGAGCGGATGATTGGAAACAGTCACGTCCGGTTCTTAGGGGAGGGGAGGGAAGCGATTCCTGATTGCGCAAGCAACCGCGTTAGCGTCCCTTACCCGACTTGGGCTTCATTCAAATCTGGTTTGGATTCCTCCCTTTTTAAAATGATTGTGAATGGGTAACGACGAAATACGGCAGCACATACTGAACCTCGT
>JACONB010000009.1 GCA_014323965.1 Prochloron sp. SP5CPC1
CCGGCACGGAGGATTTATAAACAGGCGTTTGAAGCGCTCATCCATACCGTGCTATCCTCTGCGCCTCTGTGCCTCTGTGAGCTTCTGTCCACGATGAGGCAAACATCAGCCAGGTCGAAGCTGGGGACAGGGCGCGACCGAATATCTACCCACGGTTAGGTGGTAAAGGCGCTAACGGGGAGAACACCGGGGCAACTTAACGTGAATCATCTGAGAAAAGGCCTAAACTGAAACACTGCATAACCGTGAACAGCAGAAAAGATACCGAAAGAGACTCGCGAGGTAAAGATTCGGCACTCGCATTCCTGAGTTGGTCATGGGTCAAAGGATGAGTTTCCTGGGTAAGAACAATAGTTCATTCGGAACTCGTGATGACTTACTCAACCTCCTCAGAAGACGGGGATTCCACGCCCTTAGTTAATGAGGTGGAGCCAACTGATTACTGGCTTATCGGGAGGGTAAGGGTAAGAAGGGTGTAACTACCCGAAGGTTTCTACAGAGAGAAACGCAAGTCATAACTATCAGAGCAAATACATGGAGCCAAAACTGTGAATATCACTAACCTGGTCCCAACTGAATACCGCAGTCTGGAGGTCTTGAAAACCCATATGGCAGCACTGCTGCAAATGGAAAAGATAGGTGTGCGACTCGATAAGTCGCAATAGTTAGTGGACGAAAGTCCCGTGTAGAGTAGTTTCTACAGTCCCTGTCCTCAGAAGCCTCAGCAGCAATGAGGGGGTTTCACAGCTAGAGGGAAATGACTAAAGGTCTGCCAGGTCGTAGGCGGATACAGTCTAGGGGAAGTCCGGCACGGCGAACATAAAGTGAAGCTTGCAGCAACGTAACTTTCCAAAGAGTTTAAGCGACCTGATAAACTCTAACCAAAAGGCATGCGGTATATGTGAAAAGTCCATTGCCTATTGGATTATGAAAACTACCACACCGCCGTTGTAGGGAGCAGCCTAACCCGGACGCATCTAACTATTGTGGAACGAGTAAACCTCCACAGGGTCGAGAAATCGTAGGATACCAGTAATGGGAACCAATTCCCTGGGGAGATGGGACTCTCCTAAAAAGCGAATGGAGTCAAGGACGAAAGTCCGGGGGAAAACAAAATGTATAACCTGACTCATAGGCAAATGCCTACCCCCGGCATCCGCGATGGCGGGGGGAGCTGACGTAGGAGAGGGTGAAACGTAATAATTGAAAGCTGGAACTCGAAACTCAATGCTCACCATAAGTTAGAGAAGATAGGGGTGTAACTTCAATGGAGGTGAGATTGGTATTTAAGGACTCTGAAACCCCAATTAGGATGAGACCTGAAAACTGATTCTAGAAATGAGGAGTAGACGCGTCAGTGAGTATAATGACACACCAGGAGCCGGATACTTGGAAACTTGTACGTCCGGTACTGCGTGGGGGAAAACCCTCCGGCATTGATTAATGGCGGAGGGTCTACCTATCACGACCGAAGGGCTGACGATGTCTGGAGACAACTACCTTGGAAGAAATTCCAATGGCACCTGTTTCGGTTACAGCGTGCCATCTTCAAAGCGCAAAAGAACGGCAATAAAGCCAAGGTCAAACGCTTACAACGGCTCTTGCTACAGAGCCGTGCAGCCCAGAGCTAGAGCCGTCCGGCAAGTCACCCAGAACAATGCGGGAAAGAAGACCCCCGGAGTGGACGGAAAAACCGCGCTCTCCACCAGGGAAAGACTCCTATTATGCCAACGCCTTAACAGGCACTGGTACACATGGAAACACCAACCACGCTCGTTGGGTAAATATCCCCAAGCCTAACGGCAAAATTAGGGGATTAGGCATTCCTACCATAGCAGATAGAGCGTGGCAATGTCTGCTCAAACTTGCAGCAGAACCCGCCTATGAAGCAACAGCCGGAGAAAGAAGTTACGGCTTCAGACCCGGACGTTCTACCCACGACGCTCAAAAGCTAATCTTCAACAACCTAAGCAGTAAGGCGAAGGGTAGGGACAAGCTGGTCCTGGAAACAGACATCAGCAAATGCTTCGATGAAATCGACCATACGGTCATGCTCAATGGAGTAGTCCTGCCAAACGAGGCACTGAAGGGATTAAGGAAAGCAGTCAAAGCGGGTGTCAAGGGAGAATACCCCTCCAGTGAAAGAGGCACGCCTCAAGGTGGAGTAATCTCACCGCTACTGGCCAATATCGCCCTGGATGGATTCGAGAACCTAGGGTCAGACCAATGGAAAGGGAACCGCAGAGACGGAACTCTAATAAGGGGTATAAGATACGCCGACGATGCTGTTTTCATCTGTAAACCCGGAGCTGATATCCAGAAGCTACGGCACGACATCGATGCATTTCTCGATGCTAGAGGGTTAAGAATTAATGAAGCTAAGACCAAGGTGAGTAAGGCTACGGACGGGTTTGACTTTCTGGGGTGGCGCTTCCGCGTTAACTCAAGAGGAGTCTTTAAATCCACACCGAGTCAAAAGAATTATGCAGACATCAAGGCCAAGGTCAAAGGGACATGGAGGAATGGAGCGTCTACGGAAGCTCGCCTCAAAAGAATAGAGTCCCAGGTTCGTGGCTGGAGGCAATATCACAGGTTCTGTGATATGAGTAAGCACGCCATGTGGTCACTGAACCACTGGGTTTGGAAAAAGCTGAGAGCTGAAAAGCATAGGCAAAGTACCAAAGATGCAGAAAGGGCCAGGAAAATGGCGCTCAAGGGGTTCGAGAGAGCCTTGGGCGCTGCCAAAAGACAGCTTACTACCAAGCAAGTCGAGAAAGCCTTCCCTTCAGTACCCTGGAAAGTCAATAACCACGTTATGGTCAAAGGCGCCGCCTCACCGTTTGACGGAAATCTGACCTACTGGGTCGGGCGTAACTCTAAGTTATACACCGGCCCAGCCGCTGACGCCATCAGACGTCAAAAAGGGAAATGTTTGCATTGCAACCTACCTTTTCTGGAGATACATGGCCCCGTGGAATTGCACCACAGTGATGGGGACCATAACAATTGGAAACCTAAGAATCTAGTTGCTCTCCACCGAACCTGTCACCAAGCACAAGCGGTGCACCGTAAGTGCATTAAGGATGGGGTACGTTCGCGCGCTGTAAAGGCATAGAAACACCTGAGCCCCCGCCATTAATCAATGCCGGGGGTGAAAGTCGCACGTCCGGTTCGTCGGAGAGGTGCCCTGGGGTAACTCAGGCATCGACTCTAATTTCGGGTATTATTACTGGGAGATTTTATTGTTAATGGTGTTTGGTGGACAGATCAAGAGGAAACAATTTTTAGTTAAATTAAGTATAAATTCGAATTTGCAAAAGCAAAGGTATAAGTTATCAATGCATTACAAATTTATGAATACAAAAAATGTTAGCTTATGTTTAACGTTTTGGGGTTTTTCAATCCCAATTTCTTGTTTTGCTCCTCAATACCGATGATCTGTTTGCTACTGCCCCAACTTCGAGCCCGGTAGGAAGGGATCGGAATTATCCAGATCGCCGCCCCCCTTTAGCTTTAGCGGAAGTTTATAGTCGCTACTTCCAACCGTCCAAACCAATTCTGGAGATAAAGGCTGAAGGTGGGGATAGGGTAGGGTAAAATTTAGCTGCGACCCGCGCTACGCGCAGATCTGTGCTACCGCACAGATCACCCAATTGACATCCTCCCCACCCCGCTATCGCTGAGGGTGGGGTCTCCCGCGCGTTTAATAAAAACTATGGCAGCCGCCGAATCAACAAAATTTATCCTTGCTATGACTCCTTTACTGCGGGAAGTTACCGAACTAGGACCGAGGGATTACGAACTCTCTGGGAACAGTCATAGTAGCAGATTGTAATTTTTGATTCTGCCATTCCGACTGCCAGATTTGACCATCTAGAGCAATTTTTTCAATCTCTCTTGCCAAACGTAATGCTTTAAGGGCTTGTTCACCGCCAACTGAAGGTTGTTCCCCACCCCGAACACAGTTAACAAAGTGTTCTAACTCTGCGTGTAACGGCTCGATCTTGCTGGTGTAGACTTTTTCAATCAATCCATCTTGGCGATAGAGGACTTGACCGTAATCTGTTGTATAGTTACCAGTAGTTTGGCGATGAATGAGAATTTCCGAATCCAGAAAATCTGCTTCAGTCAGGGAATTCCTACAGTGGGCCGCAATGCGGCGAATTTGGCTGCTGGTTATTTTGCTGGCTGTCAAACTGGCGATGGTGCCATTGGCAAAGCCCAAAGTAGCAGTAACGTAATCCAGATTACCAGAATGGGCAGATCCACTGCCACTGGCTGTGAGTTTTACCACGGGGGCTGCTGCTAACTCTAGCAGTAAGTCAATGTCGTGGATCATCAGATCTAACACTACGGAGACGTCGTTTGCCCGCTGGGAGTAGGGACTCATTCTGTGGCTCTCCAATGCCAGCAATTCTTCTGTCTTCAGAACTTTGCCCAATTCTTGAAAGGCGGGGTTGAAACGTTCTATATGACCAACTTGGAGAATGGAATTCCATTCTGCGGCTGCATTAACCAGAGATTCAGCCTCGGCGATACTGGCAGCAATTGGTTTTTCTATTAAGGTATGAACTCCCCCTTGAAGACAGTCCATTCCTACTTGATAGTGAAGTCGCGTCGGTACGGCAATGCACACAGCTTCCACATAAGGTATGAGGTCGAGATAATTTTCAAAGAAGCGAACTCGATATTTGCTAGCAATTTCTAAACCTCGTTCGATGTTAATATCTGAAACCCCAACTAATTCAACATCTTTGAGCATGTTGAGTACCCGGGTATGATGTTGCCCCATATTGCCCACACCAATAACACCAATAGGTATTGGTTTTGCCTGATTTCTTTTTATTTTGCCGTTTTCGAGTCTTGGCGACATAATGTTTTCCAATTTTTTACACTCCTCTACCACGGATGATTCAAGTTTTGGGTTACTTCTGAATCAAACCATCCAGATGGTAACATAGCTATCCCTATTGTCAAGAAAATTAATGTTTGAGCTGGTTTTCCGTCTTCTGGTTTTGCCCAACGTTGGGTCTGTGAATACGAATTTGCTCCAATTTCGGTCCAGCAACAGAAATAACTGTAAAATCTATCTGGCCATGGTGTAGGGTTTCTCCCGGAGCGGGAATCTTTTGCCACTGGTACAGCAAAAAACCTCCTAGGGTTTGATATTCTTCCGTTAGAGGTAAATTCAGAGCCAAAATTTCGTTCACTTCTTCCAAGTTCATCCCTGCTTGCACCAGAAAGGTATTTTCATCCACTCTTTGTAGGGGCCCATGGCCCGGCGCCCCTACTGTGGTAGAATCTAATTCTTGAACGTCGCCAATGATTTCGACAATTAAATCTTGTAGGGTTACCAATCCAGCAGTGCCGCCAAACTCATCTACCACTATGACCATCTTCAATTGCTCCCGCTGCATTAGGGGTAAAAGTTCGCAGATTCGAGTGGATTCCGGGACGAGTTGCACTGATTTGACGAAGGACTGAATCAGGGTTTGGGGTTGTAACTCTCTTCTGGCTAAAGGTAAAGCTAGGTCTTTAAAGTCAATAATGCCGTGAATATCGTCCAGGGAGTCTCCAATGATGGGATAAAGAGAATGCCCCGTGCTGGCTACTTCATGAAGCAGAGTTGAGAAGTTAGCAGTATGATTGATAGCTTTAATGCTAGTACGAGGGGTCATTACCTCTTCTGCTAGCACGTCCCCAAACTCAAAGACGTTGTTCAATAGTTCTCGTTCTTCCGCTTCTAACCCTGTAGACTCCTTTTCAGTTGTGATAATTAATTGCAGCTCTTCTGGGGTGAGGAGATTGTACCTGGCTCCACTATACTCAATCCTGAGCAGGCGTAACAGACAGTAGGTAGATTGGTTGAGAATCCAAATAAAGGGATTAAAAAGGCGAGCGATGGCTAAACTGGGAGGAGCGAAAAACCGAGCTAATTGCTCTGAATACAGCAGGGCAACTGATTTAGGACACAGTTCCCCGAGAACTATTTGCAGATAGGCGATGGAAAAAAAAGCTACGGGTATGGAGAGAGAATGGGCGTACGCCATAGTTATCTCCTGGGGTAAGGGGAGGGAATTGATGACTTTACCCACCAAAACAGCCATTGTACTTTCCCCGATCCACCCTAGAGCTAGACTGGAGAGGGTTATTCCTATTTGAGTAGTGGAGAGGAGGCGATCGATACTGTGTTGTAAGGATTGAACTGTTTGTGCTGGTACATCTCCCGCTGCCACCAACTGGCTAATGCGGGATCGCCTTACGGAAACGATGGAAAATTCAGCCGTCACAAAAAAGGCATTTAATCCAATGAGCAGGAGTACCGATAAGAACCGCAGCAATACATCTCGACCAGTCATGGGATGAAGGCTATTGCGATGGTTTACTTTTGCTGGTAACTGGAATTTTGATAATTCTGAGCTGAAGTCTTTGCTCAGGATAATCAGTGAGGGTTAATAATATCTCCTTCACATCATTCAACAAAGCTTTTGGTATGGTCACCTTGCCGCTAAAAACCTCCCCATTAGCGGGTAGTTCCTTCGGTAAACCCTCTGTAATCGCACTTAAGGGTCTATCTTGGTCATCTCTTACATCCAAGAAACTATAGAGAAACCCTACCGCTTTTCTACCATCATTCTTTAAGGTCAGCTCAAGCAAGAAAGCTTCCCCTTCAAGACGAGCGGTGACTACTTCCATGGTTACTTCTCCATCTTCAGCTTTGAGGGGAAACTTAGCCATAACATCCTCAGTGTCTGTTTTTGGAGTCTCAATGACACTATCCTTTTTTTCTTCTTGCTTCTTTTCTGTTTCTCTTTTTCCTTTCTTAGTGTCGTGAGTGTGATTGTAAAACCTAACGATAACATCTCTTTCTTTGACCAGAGTCAGTCCTTTGCCGGGCTGATCGGTTTTTGGCGTCCCCACTAGCTTTTTCGATGGGTTGATATCCGGTCGTTGGAAGCCTTTTAGTGCTTTATGACCCATGTTAAATGCAAAGTAGCCACTTACGGAACCCGCTGTGAGCATCACGGTGAGGAAACTGAAGGTCAGCAGTACGGTTGTTAATTTCATTGGTTTTTGGTTTTGTCAACGCTCCTTGGCAAAATTTGGTGGTCCATGGTATATTTTTGTGATAGACTGAAAAAAGAAATCAACCAGGGTTGGCCGAGCGGTTGAGGCAGCGAACTCATAATTCGCCCTAGGCAGGTTCAACTCCTGCACCCTGGATCTACTCCCTTCTTATTTACCTGGGATTGAGATACTCAGGATTGCTTCCCAGGGAGGAATTGTAAGGATTGTTTAAATCCCGCGTCCGAATAATAGGATCGCTAGAAACTTGCTCGTGCATTATTTCTTCATAAAGTTCATGGATTTTCTCGGCGTCCCGAACAATTTCCGTCTCTGGATATGAACCCTCGGGAAATGAAGTGACACCAAAGATGACATTAAATTGACGCCAGATTGTGGTGTTATAGGGAGCACTTCCATAATTGTGAGAAAAGGCTTCATTGAAGGCTTCTGAGGTTGTGAAGCGTTCGCTTTGAGCCATCGCTCCCTGGTCCAACAGCCCCACTGCTAAACTCGCAACCAAGATTGGCATTAATTTGGTAAACTTCATCTTTGTCTTCCTCGACGGTTAATATTTATGCAATTTACTCCTGATTTTACCTCTGATCGCCAGTTTCTGTTAGATTTATTTGCTCAACTGGCTTACCGAGAAGGGGACTTTCTCCTCTCTTCAGGAGTCCGTAGTTCTTATTATATCAATGCTAAGGAAGTAACCCTCCACCCCCAGGGAAGTTTGACTATAGGAAGACTGCTACTCTCTATGGTTCCAGAAGGTACCCAAGGTGTTGCTGGCTTAACTTTGGGGGCTGATCCTATTGTAGCAGCAGTTACTGTTGTTTCCGCCATGGAAAATCGACCTCTCGTGGGGCTGATCGTGCGCAAACAGCCTAAAGGACATGGTACTAGTGCGACCTGAAAGTCGCTAATTGTAAGTGCTACAGCCGTCTGTAGCCAATGAGGAGTGTTATCCTCAGTTCCCGCCCAAAGGGGCACTGGCAGCAATGTCGGGGTCTCACAGCTAGAGGGTTAAATGCCTAATCGTCTTCCAGCCTAAGGTTGGCGAAAGCTCGGGAAAGTCCGGTATGGTGAGCATAAAGCGAATCTTGCAGCAACGTTATGTCCAAAGAGTGAAATAAGGCTGAAACACTCTGACCAAAAGGTGTGGGGCATATGTGAAAGATGAACTTAGTACGTCATCGCGTTAACACCACGCCCCCGTTGTATTGAGAAACCTAACCCGGATGAACCTTACATTAGTGGAACAGGAAAACCTCTACAGGGTCAGACATCGGTCTGTAGGATAGGAGTAATCCGAACCAAATCCTTGGAGAGGAAGGACTCTCTCAAAAAGCGAATGGCGGTAGGACGAAAGTCCAGGGGAATCAATAACCCGCCGCATAGAGTATTGTCTAGCCGCCTGCTCAGGCGCGGCTGCGCAGGAGCAGGGGTGAGCTGACGTGAGAGAGGGTGAAACGTAATCTGTACGCCAGAAACGGCAAGGAATCCGATACCTCCCCATAAGTTAGAGACGTTGTAAACATGGTCAATGGCGGGGAGCAGGAATCTAAGGCGACGAGTTTACCACTAAAAGTGAAAGAAGCCTGAAAGCCTGTTAGGATAAGAAGGACTTGACGAGAAATGGAGAGAGGATGAAACACCAGGAGCCGGATGCTTTGAAAGTTGCACGTCCGGTACTGCGTGGGGGAAAACCCGTAAGGGTCTACCTATCACGACAAGCTTATATCGAAGGTCCAAGTCTTGGATCGGGGGCGAAAGTGGTTGTCTTAGAAGATGTGGTGACTACCGGTAAATCGGCTATGGTGGCGGTGGAACGTTTGCGGACGGCGGGGTACTCTGTAGATCGAGTCATAGCTTTGGTGGATAGGGAGCAAGGTGGGGCAGAGTTGTATAAGTCTGCGGGTCTGGAGTTTCAAGCACTATTTTCCTTGGTAGAAATTAAAAACAAATGCATAAATACAATTATATAAAATGATTATGCATTATTTTTGACAAAATGCTTAATCTGGCTTTGGGTTATATTTAGTTAATATTTCTTATCAAAAAATAACCAAGAGAAATTCCAAATTAATTAATATTTGGAGGTGCTCTTATTTGCTAAGATAAAAAGCAGATAGGAAAAGGAGGAATGATATGGATGCTATTTCTGACCGTGGCTTAAAGCAAATTAGCTGGTCCACCATAGTAATGTTTGCTTTGGGGTTTTGGCTCAGTGGCAGCCTACTTCTAGATTCGGTAATTATACCCAGTTTATCAGCAGCTGGCATGATGGCTTCCGCCGGATTTGCAAATGCTGGTTATTTAATTTTTGGGGTCTTTAATAGAATTGAATTGTTGTGTGCTGCTGCTGTATTAACTAGCTTTTTAGTATTGCGCCGCCAAAACAACTTTTCTCCCTGGACAATTGTTTTAGGTGGTCTGTTGCTGGCGATAACTCTCGTTTATACTTATATCTTGACACCGCAAATGAGTGGTTTGGGGTTGCAGTTAAATCTTTTTGATGAGTCATTGACTAATATGCCTCAAGAAATGATTTATATGCATTGGGGTTACTGGAGTTTAGAGGCAATTAAGTTCATCGCGGGTGTAACTTTGCTTCGCTGGTGTTATCGCAATTCTTGCACCATATAACTCTAGTAGGGTGTGGGGTAATACATGTTTCTATGTAAACCCTGCACCCTAAATATCACTGGAAAGAGGTTTGGTTAATGTTCAAAAAGAAGAAAGGGAAATCTCTACCTCCTAAAATGCTGGTTGGATTGGCAAAATTTGTCTGGACCACTCTCTGGAAGATAATGATGTCCCAACTAGCTCCCAGCAATAAGGAAGGGGAATATGTTCGCCCAGCTAGTCAGTTTCGGGGGGAGATTGGGACGTCAGAAATGGGACGATATACTCTCTATGTGGGGCTGGGTTGTCCCTGGGCACACCGCACTCTTGTGGTTCGAGCTTTAAAAGGACTCGAAGAGGTAATTTCCGTTACTATTGCTTCTCCTTCAGGGGAAGAAGGTATTTGGTTATTGGAAGGGGATAAGGAAGGTTGTAGGAGTTTACCGGAGCTTTATCAGTTGGCTGAACCAGGATATACTGGCCGCTCTACGGTTCCTGTGCTGTGGGATACTAGCAGTAAGAAGATTGTTAATAATGAAAGTGCAGAAATTATCGTCCTGCTTAACAGAGAGTTTAATCAGTTTGCTAAAAATCCGGGGTTGGATCTCTACCCTGTGGAACTGAGGGATAAAATAGATTTCTGGAATGAGAAAATCTACCATAGAGTTAATAACGGGGTTTATCGCTGCGGTTTTGCTCAAACCCAAACAGCTTATGATAAGGCTTGTGATGAGCTGTTTGCTACTTTAGATGAAATTGATGCTGTTTTGGCTAGGAGTCGCTATCTTTGTGGGACTGAGGTGAGTTTGGCCGATGTTCGTCTTTTTACTACTTTATTCCGTTTCGATGTAGTTTATTACGGGTTGTTTAAGTGCGATCGCAGTCGTATTCAAGATTATCATAATTTAGGGCCTTACCTGCGGGATATGTATCAACTTCCCGGGATTAGGGATACTTGTAGTTTGGAGGAGGTGAAAAAGGATTATTACGGAAACCTCTTTCCTCTCAATCCCGGCGGTATTATTCCCTCAGGACCGGATATTAAAAACCTACGGTCACCTCATGGTAGGGAAAAATTTATTCCTCTTAGGGGTTGACAATCTGTTCTTTATCGGTTATATTTGTATCGTGGGTTTTTTTCTGGCTATATATAGAGTCTCGCGGGTAGGGGCGCAAGTCTTGCGCCCACCTTGACGTAGGGTGGGTGATGGTCATTTTTGTTAAACTGGATAAGTAAGAAGATAGAACATTGCTCTTCGCACTGCTTTCTTATCTGAGTCTCATTTTTTAATCTCCATGAAAAAGACTGGCAAAACTATCCTCCTCTTTGTGCTGACTATTATATTCGCTATCAGTGCAGGTAACCTCAGCAGTACCTCCCAAACTGTGTCCGAATTAGGAGAAATAATCAGCAATGTTGAAAGCAACTGGGAAAATGAATATGAAGATTACTTCCAAAAAGATTTCCGCAACCGCTCCCTGACAGCAACGGAGATAGCTCAAGAGTTATGGCAAATCAGCTGTCATTTGGGCAGTACCACAACCTTCACAACTGAAACTGATTTTGATTACTCCGGGTAACCCACCCATTACCAGGAATATCCCAGCAGCAAATCGACGAACTCTATTTGCCGTCATTCGCAAGTTCCGTCGCGGTATTACCAATCCCTGGATCCAGAGCAACTCTCCTTCCTACTTGAAAACCGGGCAGCTATTGTACAACTGGATAGTAAAACCCATTGCGTCGGAGCTAGAAGAGCAAAAGATAGATACCTTTATGTTTTGCGTCGGCACGAGTTTGCGCAGCCTTCCCTTTGCTGCTTTGCACGACGGGGAGGGTTTTTTAGTGCAAAAGTACGCTATTGCCACTATTCCTGCTTTCAACCTCACGGAAACAAACTACACTGACATTCGCAATGGACAAGTTTTGGCTATGGGAGCATCGGAATTTGCCCAGCAGAACTCTTTACCAGCAGTAGAGGTGGAATTATCAGCGATTACACCCCAACTATGGCAGGGAGTTGCTATCCTCAACGAAGAATTCACACTGGCTAACTTCCAGTTGCAACGAAAACGACAACCGTTTGACATCATTCACCTTTGCGTCTTTGCGCTCTCTGCGAGTCTTTCGAGCGGCTACTTTGCGCGAGACCAAAAAACAAAATTAATTTTGCAGTTGCAAAACCTCAGCCGCCGATCGCCCTTCTGCCAAATTACCAAAATACCAGAGTGCAGCCGCAGCTTCTGCCCTCGTGACGGGTTTCTTCGGTTGTAAGAGGGTAATATAGCCAAACACTCGCCGCACTATAGCCCTTTCCCCATTTTGGAAATCTCCATAGAAACTAGACAGAACCTTGGGGTCGATTTTGTTACTATCAATAAAGCCCCAGGTTTGCTTAATGGTCTCAATATCCGCAGGAGGTAAACCTTGGCGAGTGTCCAGGGGCACTTTCCAGAGAATCAGGTTTTCTCGGGTTAGGGGAGCGTCGGGACGAAATAGAAGGGAAGAGGTACCCACCGTGAGGGGGGAAGGAATTAACCCCGCTTCTGCTAACCCTTGGATCTGGGGAAAATCAGGATCTGTGGTGTTAACATCTTTAAAGACTGGAGTGGAGCTGGGAACTGCTAAACGTATTTGCTTACTGGGAATATCAGCAAAAATGCGATTGTTGGCGGTAACTAACCAGCGAGCGAACTCTCGTCGGGAAATTGCTTCATTGGGTTTAAAATCTGAGGAGTAGCTCAGAATACCCAACCCTACTAAATCTTCTACATAACCACGATAAATCTCTGGTATTCCTTGACTATCTACAGGAGGAGGAGTTATAGTGGGTTCGGATATGTCGGGGGGATTTTGTGCCTTAAGGTGATATTGAAGGGCAAATGTCCCGGGGGCAGAAAGGGGAAAAAATAGTTTTAATTCCAAATTATCTCTCCTAGCTGCTAAGGCAAATTTGCTATTATCTAACTTTTCCAGTTGCCACTTTCTAGCAGGTAATGTATCTTGATAGTAACTGAGGATTTGCTCCCTGGTAGCTGTAGACTGCCAAGTTGTCTTTACTTCCCCCGTTTTCTCCCTCTTGGTGGTGAGAAATTCTGCCTCTGGGTAACGGGGAATAGCATCAGGAAAATCTGATGGTAGTGTCTGTTTTTGGCTTGGAGGTGGGGTTATTTCTAGCTTTGGATCTGGTTTGAACAAATTTTCCACTGCCTTATTGCCGCTACAAGCAGTTAAAATAGCTAAGAGAGAAATAAGGATAGGTAAACGGTTTATCAACATGGTAACTTAAGGGGGTGTGGGAAGATAAAAGCCTTTTCCTTGCTGGTTTGGTGGGCAATAAACAATTTACTCTTATTATAGAGTACCAAACGTTATCCCCATTGCCCACCCTACGAACCTCTAGACTTTTTCTTTTTGTCTAAGAATTTGACAGTACGAACGTCAGTGAGATTGTATTGCAGGGGGGTAACGCTAATGTAATTATCAGCAATTGCTTGGACGTCTGTAGGAATAGAATGGGGTAAGAGCAAGTCTTCTGGTTGTTCCATTTCTTCAATCACCTCCCCTGCTAACCAATAATAACTTCTGCCTCTGGGATCGCACCGCTGTTGAAAATTCTCCCTATAGCGTCGCACTCCCTGACGAGTAATCGCCACCCCAGCAATTTTCTCTTCTGGTACTGGGGGCACATTAATATTCAATAAAGTGGGTTCTGGGAGGGGGTTTTGGGTTAGTTGCGCAAGCATTGTGCCAGCAAAATCCGCAGCAGTTTGGAACTCCTTAGAGGTATAATGGGCTAAACTGAGGGCAAAACTGGGAATACCTTCAACGATTCCTTCCATAGCTGCTGAAACCGTACCGGAATAGAGAATATCTGTGCCCAGGTTAGAACCGTGGTTAATTCCAGCGAGGACAAAATCAGGTTTCTGCTCCAAAATGGCGCTGAGAGCTAATTTAACACAATCTACCGGGGTTCCCGAACAAGACCAAGCTGTTACCGAGGGGTGAAAGATAGAATCCACGATTTCAGCCCGAATAGGTTGGTGAATAGTTAGTCCGTGTCCGGAGGCTGATCGTTCCCCATCGGGACATACTACGGTAACGTCGTAACCTGCTGCTGCTAAGGTGTTAGCGAGAGTACGTACCCCTAAAGCAAAGATACCATCGTCGTTGCTGATGAGCAATTTGATTCTATCGGTCATAGGTAAAGTGGGAGTAATAGACTCTTTTTTCTTATGATTAGGAATATGCTAATTAAATGCACCATAGCTCAGAATGACCCTCAATCCCAACCAAATCGAAAGTCAACTACAGGATCTGCAAAGTTCAGCAACCGAGGCGATCGCCGCTACCTCCTCTCTCCCCAGTTTAGAGGAGTTGCGAGTAGCGTACCTGGGCAAAAAAGGAGCTGTCGCAAATTTTGCGCGGTATGGGCAAATTGAGCAAGGAAAAACGACCCCCCATTGGCGCTTTTGCAAATGTTGTCAAAGAAAAAGTCCAAGAAAGTCTAAGAGCGCGGCGACAGGAACTAGAAGCAGCTAAAATTCAAGCCCAGTTAGAAAAGGAAACTCTGGACGTAACTATACCGGGAGTTAGACGTCCCCTAGGTCGTGTTCATCCTCTCAATGCCACTATAGACAAAGTCTTAGATATTTTCGTCGGGTTGGGTTATACCGTAGCCGAAGGACCTCAAATAGAGACAGATTACTACAATTTTGAAGCCCTGAATACCCCGGATGATCATCCCGCCCGGGACATGCAAGATACATTCTATCTCTCCGAGGGTAAGCTGTTGCGCACCCACACATCTTCCGTGCAAATCCGCTATATGGAAGAGCACCAACCCCCCATTCGCATTGTCGCTCCCGGGAGGGTTTATCGTCGGGATACAGTGGATGCCACCCACTCAGCGGTGTTTCATCAGGTGGAGATGCTAGCAGTGGACAAAGGATTGACTTTTAGTGACTTAAAAGGAACCATTAAAGAGTTTTTGCGCCAAATGTTCGGACCAGATTTGGCATTGCAATTTCGAGCTAGTTATTTCCCTTTTACGGAACCTTCAGCGGAAGTGGATATGCAGTGGAAAGGTAAATGGTTGGAGGTAATGGGGTGTGGTATGGTTGATCCCAATGTGCTGACAGCTGTGGGTTACGATCCAGAAGTATACACTGGTTTTGCTGCTGGTTTCGGAGTGGAAAGATTTGCCATGGTATTGCACCAAATTGACGATATTCGTCGTTTGTATAACAGCGATTTGCGCTTTCTCAGGCAGTTTTAGCAGAGTAAGGTGGGCAATACCGATTCAACTTCTTTACAGTATTGCCCACCTTTTATTATTTTTGTTGAATGACCCTGCAAAAAGAGAATGGCGTCTCCCGGTTTCTGGTTTGTAAGGTTATCTTCCTTGTCCACCGTTCTTCCAAGTCTTCCAAGTCTTACCTACTCCTAAATATTAAAAACCTACCCCTGTGAGAATCCCCCCATCCCTGGGCGGAATGCGCGTGCGGCTCGTTCTCTGTGAAAGGAGCGGCTAAATAGCCGAAATCTAAACAGGGGCTTGGTTACAGGCTAAAAGCTCAGTGAGAATGTAAGCCTGGAAACTGGCTGAAAACCTGAGTAATCCTATCTGAACGAGCGGACCCGTCAGGGAAAACTAGAGAGGAATTAGGTGAGTCTGGAAAGGATTACCGAACCTCTAAGGTAGTGATAACCCAGCCTGCTACTGAATGAACTATGAGGGTAAAGTCACTGGTCAGC
>JACONB010000010.1 GCA_014323965.1 Prochloron sp. SP5CPC1
GTTCCAGTACGACAGTTGAGTTTGGGTCAACGCATGCGATCGGAACTCGCCGCCGCTCTCATTCACAGTCCATCCTTGTTATTTCTTGACGAACCCACAATTGGCCTAGATGCGCCAGCTAAACTGGCCGTGCGGAAGTTTATCACACACTTGAATAAAGAATACGGTACCACCGTCATCCTCACAACTCACGACATGGATGACATTGAAGCACTTTGTCGCCGAGTTATCGTCATTGATAGCGGCAAAATTCTTTTAGATGGCAGTTTAGGGGAGCTTCGTGCCAGTGTTTCCGCAGAACGATTGCTCATTGTCGATTTAGATGAGGAAGTGAGTGATTTTCAAGATCCCGATGTCACGATAGTCTCGCAAAATCAGCACCAAATCCATCTACGCTTCGATCCCAAACAGATTTCAGTGACAAGCCTTATCAGCCGCATTACAGGTAAATACAAGGTGCAAGACCTAGTTGTGGAAAGTCTGCCGATCGAAGAAATCATTACTCAATTCTACCAAAAACAACGAGCATGAGTCCCTACATTGCCATTGTGAGTGCCCGGATTCGCACGCTTCTACAGTATCGTATCGCTGCTCTTGCGGGAATGCTGACTCAATTGTTCTGGGGTTTAATTCGCACCATGTTGTTTACAGCCCTCTACAGTTCTAGCTCCGTCACACAGCCTCTAACTTATGGGCAGGCAGTTGATTATATCTGGCTGGGACAAGCCATGTTCGCAGTTACCATGTTGACAATCGACCAAGACTTCCAAGAAATGGTTCGCACGGGTACTGTAGCCTATGAACTCCTTCGACCTATCGATCTCTACGGTCTTTGGTATTGTCGGGCAATTTCCAAGCGGATCTCCTTGATTGTACTGCGATCGCTGCCAATTTTTCTCATAGCGCTACTGTTGTTGGATTTGCATCCTCCTTCTTCTCTAGCTGCTTGCGGCGCTTGGGCCATAGCAACCCTGGGCGCTTTAGTTCTGACCAGTGCCATCTCAACCTTAGGCAGTATCACCTTATTGTGGACAATTGCTGGAAATGGAATCAACCAACTGCTGAATGTAGCAGTCTTGATTTTTTCTGGCATTATTGTTCCGCTCCCGTTTTTCCCGGACTGGCTGCAACCCCTACTCAACTTTCTGCCATTTCGAGATCTACTAGATGCGCCTTTGCGTTTCTACATTGGTCAAATGCCTCCTGAAAGCATTTTGATCTTGGCAGCTCATCAACTTGCTTGGATTCTGGGCCTTATTATTCTCGGTCGCTTGATGCTGGCGGCTGGTCTTCGTCGTCTGGTTATTCAAGGAGGTTAACCATGCTAGATAGTCTCTACCTATATAGCCACTATCTCAGTATTTCTATCCGCAGTCAAATGCAGTATCAAACCTCCTTTATCTTATTACTGGTGGGTTCCTTTTTGTCAACGGGTCTGGAATTTGTTGGCGTGATTGTTCTGTTGAACCGCTTTCACCATCTCCAGAACTGGAATTTGCCGGAAGTTGCTCTATTTTATGCTATTGTCAATATCTCATTCTCCCTATGCGATATGACAATGGGCAGTTTTGTAGGATTTCCCAATCTACTCAAGACTGGAGAATTCGATCGCTTTCTCTTGCGCCCTCGTAGCGCACTCCTACAGTTGATGACACAGCAACTGACATTGAACCGATTGGGGCGTTTGCTCCTAGGATTTGCAGTATTATTATGGACTGGCTTAACACTACATCTCGTCTGGTCGCCTGCAAAAATTTTATTTACAGGTTTGACAATTCTCGGAGGAGCAAGCTTTTTCCTAGGTTTGATAATTCTACAAGCAACACTTTCTTTTTGGACGATCGAAAGTCTGGAAATTCTCAGCATCGTGACCTATGGGGGAGTGGAAACGGCTCAATATCCTCTGACGATTTACCAACCTTGGTTTCGACGCTTTTTTACTTTTGTGATTCCTCTTGCTGGTGTCAGTTATTATCCCATTCTCGTCATTTTAGAGCGATCCGATCCTCTAGGATCGAGCGCGATCGCTCAATATCTCTCTCCTAGCATTGGTTTTTTATTCCTTTGGATATGTCTAAAAATTTGGCAATTTGGCCTCAGACACTATCGCTCATCCGGCTCTTAAAATGAATACATAAGGTTTATCTGGAAAGAAAAGATAGGAATAATCTCAATTTTTTCATAATTTCAGGAACAAAAAAGCTCAAAAAAAAGCTCGGCGATCGCCCATACGTAGGGTGGAGTAAAGAAGAGCAAGAGGAGCAACGAAGCCTTTATCTAAGTGGTCAACACAAGACCCTAGAAAATTTACCTTGGGGTACGATAGGTCCGAACGCAATTACTTATTTTGCTAAACTTTTAGAGTTAGAGAAGTTCGCCCAGCCTCAGGAGGTATTCTATCCAGTACATTGGCGTGATGCTCTTAACCTGTTTGAGCCAAATTTTCCCCACGCCGATTTTATTACTGAAAAAACTTTTACTGTTCATCTATGGAATGAGTGTATAAAATGGCTTAAGCCATATCCCCCTCCAAAAGGCTCTTTTATCTATGATATTTGCCAACAACATAACATTAAGACCCCTAGCTATTTAAGTGCAAGTTTGGATCGCTTCTCCAATAAGCTCAAGCAAAAACTTAAACAAGTCAGGAAACGGCTGACCAAATAATCCTTGACTTTCCGTAGGATAATTAAGGAGCAATTCATGAGTGGGCGGTGATTATGGCGGATTGGCGATGCTGATATTACCAATAATATAACATCTTATAATGGGAATGTCAAGGGTTTTTTGGGGTGCTGTTGGGTTTCGTGCCTCAACCCAACCTACGGTATATCTGCGTTTATCTGTGGTTTTATAAATTAGCTCGCAATTCATTTGTGGGGGGAGCTTGATCGCGGGTTGAAGGTGGGCGATGCTACCCTACGAGGGTGTTTTTTGTAAATCAGGTCTTTCTTCAGGAACGATCGCCCCTTTAACTGGACAGACTTCTAAACAAATACCGCAGTCAATGCAGATATTAAAGTCAATCCAATACCAATCTGTTCCTTTAGCATTTTTTCCTGGACCTTGATGAATACAAGCAACGGGACATGCAGTGGTGCAGTCAGCTATTCCTTCGCAAATTCCAGTAACAATACTGTGAGACATAATTATTCTTGGTTATTAGTGGTTCAATTTGGTGATTAAATATTCATAAATATTGGAGCGATCGCCAAAGATATAATTGGATGTAAATCCGGTAATATCCCTCCCTCCTACTCGACGCAAATGTTCCACCGCCGCAGAAACATCTTTCTTGGAGACTACTATAGTAGCTCCATAGCAATCATCTTCTGCTCCGTAAACTTTAGCCACGGTAGGTCCTGCTAAACCTGCTAAACCTGCTATATCCAAGTCTTGCGTGAGTTTTTGCCCAATTTCTTCAGGAGAATTACCTCGTACATTAGCAGTGAGGGAGATGTACTTTTTCCCCAGGCTATGGGCTTCAATTAACTCTAACATTACCTTGGTGGTGGCTAACTTCTCCTGATTCCCTTTTAAAGTGTTCCTATTACCTATCAAACAAGCTTCCGATTCAATGATATTCCCGTCTAAGAGACGCTTTAAGCGATTTTCCCTTAAAGTTGTCCCTGTGGAGGTTAGATCAACGATGGCGTCGGCATAACCCATACTGGGGGCAGCTTCTAGAGCGCCGTGAGCTTCCACTAGGGAGAAGTTAACAATTCGTTTGCTGTAAAACCACTGGCGGGTTAAATTGGGATATTTAGTGGCAATGCGCATATCTCGACCTTTTTCTTTAAAAACTAAGGTCAAATCTGCTAAATCTTGGCTACTTGTTACGTCGATCCAACTATCAGGAACGGCCAAAACTAAATCACAACCACCATAACCGAGGCGATGGCAAATAACTATCACATTGTCGTAATCTCTCCCATTTTCCCGCACTATATCGTAACCAGTAATTCCCAGATCCACACTTTCTTCTGCCACTTTGGTAAAAATATCAGCAGCCCTTTGAAAAAGCACCGAGATACCTAAAGCAGGAATAGTACCAACATATTGTCGTTCGTTGGGGCGAGATACTTTTAAGCCAGCAGCAGCGAAGAATTGTCTGGTATCCTTGTCTAGAGCACCTTTACTGGGTAGGGCAATTTTCAGATTACTCATCATTTTCTCTCCTCATAACCATGACTGCTTCTTCTAAGGGTAATTGTTGTTGTTGGCGAGTTGCCATATTTTTTACTACGACAACATTTGCCAATCTTTCCGCTTCTCCCACTACAATAACAAAGGGAATGGTTTGTTTGGCAGCATATTTTAAACTGGTGGACAGATTTTTCCCTCGCACCTCCAAAACTACTCTCAACCCCTTTGAGCGCAATTTTTCGCCCACTTCTATACTGTAGCAATGTTCAGCAGCACTAAGAGGTACAATTAAAGCATCTACTGCCCTCTCTTCTACCACTGGCAGTATACCTTCACTTTCCATGGCTAACCTAATTCTCTCAATGCCGAAAGAGAAACCACTAGCGGGGATATCATTATTTCCTCCCAGGGTTTTCACCAAATCGTCGTACCTACCACCACCACAGAGTTGCCGTTCTTGTCCCAAAGTTTCGTGATGGATTTCAAATATTGTCCCTGTATAATACTGCAAGCCACGACTCAAGCCGAAATCTAAGATTATTCGAGTTGAGTCTATATTGTAGGAAGGCAGTATGGCCAAAATCTCCTCCAATTCTCCTAAACCTCCACTATCCATATGATAACTTGCCAACAACTGTCGAGCTGAGGGGAGAACTTCCTGGGGTTTACCTTGCAGTTGTGCTAATTGTTCCATAAAATCTAAGGCTTTCAACCACAGTGGCTTTTGCTCTGCTCGCTGAATTTTCCCCATGAGACTATTAGCGATGTCCATTTTTTGGCGGTTACCAACTAAATTAACATTGGTACTCTCTAACAGTTCCAAAATAGTTGCCTTAGCCTCTTCTTCGGACAAACCTTGCAAGAGATGTTGTAGCCTTGAAGTTTCTACCAGGTTGTCTGGGGGACAAATCTCTTCTATAGCTGCTTCTAGAGCTGCTCTCCCCACCTTGCGCAACTCCTCTATTTGGCTCAGGAGGAAGTTCCCCAGACGTCTTTCCAGGGGCATAGTTCTCAAAAACTGATTCAGCAGGGAAATATTTCCCAGCACCACCCGGTAATCCTTCAATCCCAACTTATCTAAACTCTGACAAGCTAAGGCAATCATTTCTGCATCCGCCATGGAACCCGCTGCACCGATGGCTTCCACTCCCATTTGGGTAAACTGGCGATATCGGCCTCGCTGAGGCTTTTCATAGCGAAACACCGGTCCTGAGTAGTACAAACGTACTGGTAGGGGTTCTCCTTGGAGTGTGGTCTGGATATAAGCACGAGCCACTGAAGCCGTTAATTCTGGACGAAGGCAGAGACGGCGATTATGATAGGTAAAGTCGTACATGCGGGAGATTAATTCTTCCCCAGACTTGCGCAAAAAGAGTTCCGTATACTCAATCACAGGTACGTCTAGGGGACGATAACCAAAAGACTGGAAGCAGCTACTGAGTTGATTTTCGATTTGCTTTTGTAGTTGGTAAGTTGGGGGTAAGACGTCGTTTACCCCTCGGACTGTTTCTACTTTCGGATTGCGCATATAATATAATGTGGATATAAATCAGCCCACTATGATAGGATAGTATAGAGCAACCCCCCTCTACTGTAAGATTACTGGATAGAGCATTTTATAAAACACTCCATATGAGCCAAACGAAACAAACTGTCATTGCTCCATCTATTCTTTCAGCAGACTTTAGCCGTTTAGGAGCAGAAATTGAAGCCGTGGACGCTGCTGGTGCAGACTGGATCCACGTAGACGTCATGGATGGTCGATTCGTCCCCAATATTACCATTGGTTGCCACCCCAGTTGCAGACTGCTGTTAAGAAATGTGATAAAATTGATTATAATTAGAACCAGACTATATAATATTGCCGTTTCAACCAACTGTGTTTACCGCTACCTTAGCCCAACAAACTCGAACAAAAGACGACTTGCTGCCCAAAGACCTATTTGCTGCCATTGAAGTGCTCAAACAGGAACTAAATGCGGTCATTCTCGCTCACTATTACCAAGATCCGGATATTCAAGATATTGCAGACTATATCGGCGATTCTCTCGGTCTTGCGCAAAAAGCAGCAGCAACCAATGCGGATACCATTGTCTTTGCTGGAGTTCACTTCATGGCAGAAACGGCGAAAATCCTCAATCCCGACAAACTTGTGTTGTTACCGGATTTAAACGCTGGTTGTTCCCTGGCTGATAGTTGTCCACCGGAAGAATTTGCCCCTTTCAAAGCAGCTCATCCCCATCACGTGGTAGTATCCTATATAAATTGCTCTGCTGCAATTAAAGCCATGAGCGATATTATTTGTACTAGTTCTAACGCTGTTAAGATTGTCAGTCAAATTCCGGAAGAACAGGGGATTATCTTTGCCCCAGACAGAAACTTGGGTCGCTATGTGATGGAGCAAACGGGGCGGGACTTGTTATTGTGGGAAGGTAGCTGTATTGTCCACGAGACATTTTCGGAAAAGAAAATTGTGCAGCTACAAGTAGAACACCCAGAAGCGGAAATTATCGCTCACCCAGAATGCGAACCTAACCTACTGCGCCACGCCAGCTATATCGGTTCTACTACCGCCCTGTTAAAATATTGCCAAACCAGCCCAAGGGAGGTATTTATTATCGCTACAGAGCCGGGAATTATTCACCAAATGCAAAAGGAAGCACCGTCCAAATGCTTTATTCCTGCTCCGCCGATTAATAATTGTGCCTGTAACGAGTGTCCCCATATGCGGCTGAATACTTTAGAGAAATTGTATTTAGCCATGAAGCACCGAGCACCAGAGATTGTTCTTTCCCAGGAGATAAGCATTGCAGCGAAAAGACCTATTGAGCGTATGCTAGAGTTGTCATAATAGTTTTATGCATTAACTAGTAACAGCAGTTTAAGATAGCTCGAAGATAAAAGTAACCTTGTCTTCTTTTCCTAGAGCTATGCGATCGCCTGGCCCAAGTTGATGGCGATTGCCAGGAACCAGGTTGTTATGGTTAACATAAGTACCATTTGAGCTACCTAAATCCTCAATAAAAAAAGTATCTCCTTCTAAGCGAATATCAGCATGAACTCGAGAAACAATCTCTGAATTGGGAAAACCTGCCACATCAATATCTGGGGAAATATGGTCATTGGGCTTACCAATATGAATAATCGGCAGATTTGACGGTATTTCAATAGTTGTATTGGTTTGCAGATGTACTAATTGAGCTGCTCGAATTTGGAGCAAAGTGGGAGCGGGACAGGGTGGAGCCGTTTTTTCTTCCGACTCTGGCTTGCTCATCACCAATTCTGGGTTCTGGTTTTCAACTGATCCGGGAAGGTCGGAAGTATTCACCATGGTTTCTCTCAATTGTTCGGCATTTTCGGCTGGTGGTAAATTTAAACCACATTGACCGCAGAAGGTGGCATCTAGTTGTATGGTAGCGCCGCAATGAGGGCAGCTACTGGTAGTGGGTAAAGGAGTATAGCAAGCTTCGCAGGCAAGTGCTGCTTCCGGATTTTGGTGATTGCAGTTAGGACAGACAATCATTTTTTGTTATTTGTTTCTTATTGGGGGGAATTATTAATTTCAGATGGAAGCCGCTTGATCTAATAACCACCAAAGTTCACCTTGGGGCATAATTAAGCGGCTGGGGTAGGTCATGGGATCGGCGGATGATGCGAAAACTTGTTCTAAAGCAGGACGTTTGTTAGCACCAGCAACGAGAAATAGCACACAGTTGGCGTGGTTAATGAGAGACGCGGTGAAGGTGAGACGGGGTTGACCGTCTTTGTTGCCCACAGTCACTAGGCGATCCTTGACTGAAAGTGCTTCAGTGTGAGGAAAGAGGGAGGCTGTGTGTCCATCATCTCCCATTCCTAATAAAATAAGATCGAAAACGGGAAATTCTCCTGCGGTAATTTGAAAAAATGCCAACAGTTCCCTTTCGTGGTTTTGGGCGTCTATCGTGGGGTTTCCTGCCCCTGTAGGCATGGGATGGATATTACCTTGGGAGAAATCAACCCTATCCAGCCAAGCCTTGCGAACCATCCTTTGATTGCTGTCGGGGTGTTCTGGGGGAACGTAGCGCTCATCACTCCAGAACAGGTGGATTTTGTCTGTTGGTAAGTTCTGAGTGGCAATGCTCTCGTAGAGGGGTTTGGGAGTACTGCCACCCGCTAGAGCGATGGTGCATTTCCCCTTCTCTTGGATTGCTGCTTGGATTTGGGAGGTGACAATAACAAGGGCGCGTGCTAGGAGGGCTTGCTTATCTGGGAATACTTCCACAAATTTTTTCATGAATAACTCCGATCTGGGAAACCCCGCGCGCGGGGCGCGCTGGTATGGTAGAATATGATATAGGCACTCCCTTGTTGCTATTGATCATATTTATAATAAAATATCAAAACTTGTAACAATTCGTATCTAAGGGTATTGATACTTCAGACAGAGCCTGCTGTTGAACTTTGACCAACAGCAGGGTCCATTTATCATTCAGTCGTAAGGAGAGTCCCATTGGTGCTCCAAAGTTTAAAACAAGATTTAAAAAATGACCTGATCGCGGGCCTTCTGGTAGTAATACCCCTAGCTACTACCATTTGGTTGACCATTAACATTGCCAAGTGGGCGATCGAATTTCTCACTCGGATTCCCCAACAGCTCAACCCATTTGATGGTCTTCACCCGCTCCTGACAAATCTACTCAATTTTGTGGTGGGTTTAGCGGTACCTTTGATATTCATTTTGCTCATTGGCTTAATGGCACGGAATATTGTCGGGCGCTGGCTATTAGATTTTGGCGAGAAGTTTTTGCAAGCAATTCCTTTGGCAGGTTCCGTATATAAAACTCTCAAACAGATATTAGAAACCCTATTGCAAGATTCTAAGAGCAAGTTTCGCAGAGTGGTGATGGTAGAATATCCTCGGCAGGGTGTTTGGACTTTGGGGTTTGTGACGGGAACTCTCAGCAGCAACTTCCAGTGCCATTTATCTAAACCAATGCTGAGTATTTTCATTCCCACCACTCCTAATCCCACCTCTGGCTGGTATGCTATGGTACCAGAGGATGAGGTAATCAATGTGTCAATCTCTATTGAAGACGCTTTTAAAGTGCTCATCTCTGGCGGTATAGTCAGTCCCAGTAAAAATGACCACGAGAATGTGCCGATTGATCTGGACTTACCTTATAAAAAAGTACCACTTCAGCCTATAGAGTTAGAAAAACGACAAGTATTACCTGATTTAGAAGAAAGTCCCTCCCACTAAACTAAAATCGCAAACTTGAGACTTTTATGCAACGCCAAAAACCACGCCGCATTGCTCGTGAATTAGCCCTCTTAGCTCTGAGTATAATCAAGGGAAAAGAGGAAAAAATAGAACAAAATGATTTACAAGATTTAGTGTTAGCATCAATTCGGACTCTCACGTCTGAAATTCAAGATACTCTAGAAACTGCTGGAGCAGAAGTTCAAAGAGGGAGGGAGCGCCTCTCTAATATCTCTCAAGGCGCTACCAATGTCCAGAGTGCGAAAGCAATGGTAGCTGATGCTCTCGAATTAACTCGCACTGCCATCGAACGTCTCGGGACAGCAGTAGAATTGCCAGAATTTATTCACCTTTCTAATCATATAGATGTCAGAGAATATGCTCTGGATTTAATTAGCACTGTCCGCCGCAAAAACAAAGAAATTACCGAGCTGCTGTCAGAATCCCTGGTGGATTGGCAATTAGAACGGTTACCTCGCATTGACAGGGATATTCTCCGTATCGCGGTGGCAGAAATTTTGTTTCTCGATCTGGAAGAGCAAGTAGCAATTAACGAAGCTGTGGAATTGGCAAAACGATACTCAGACGAGGATGGATATAAATTTATTAACGGAGTATTGCGGCGAGTGACTGACCGAATGAAAGCTTTGAAATAGTTTCACCAAATCAATTTATAAATTGCAGCACTTATGTTTAATTGGTTCCGCCGCAAGTCTAAGGATACAGCAGAAAAGCAAAAATCAACAACCGTTGAGCAGGAGAGTAAACCGAAAGAAGAAGAAGTAGCTTCACAATCTGCTCCTTCTACTCAGGAAGACTATCTTAACTGGGCTAAAGCGGCTTATCAAAATATTCTTCATCAAAAAGCAGCAGCAGTTACTACACCAGAGGTAGAAGCAACTCCAGAGACAGACGCAACTCCAGAAACGGGAACTACTACTCAAGAGACAGAAACAGCAGTAGAAGAAGAAGTCACTGAGGAGACTAGTGAAGAGACTAGGAGAGCGATTCCTGCTTGGATGAAGAAGTCAGAGGGGTTGGAACGTCTCAAAGAAACTGCTATCGAAACCCCAGAGGCGCAAGAGAGTGAGATTGCTTTTGATGAAGATTTTGTTTGGGGAGCTAAAGTACTCGCTCTTGAAGGGCGATCACCCGATGAAGTTTCTATTGCAGAAATTAACTGGCTGAAGCGACTGCGGGAAGGACTGGGAAAAACTCGTCGCTCCTTAATCAATAATCTCAGAGGGATTGTTGGTCAAGGACCACTAAATGAAGATGCAGTGATGGAAATCGAAGCCCTGCTCTTGCAAGCTGATGTGGGGATCGAGGCGACGGATTATATTATCAATGCTTTGGAGAATAAATTACGAGAGGAAAAATTACCTCCTGAGGAGGCGATCGCTTATCTGAAAGCTATTCTCAGGGAATTACTGGATAAACCTCTTGAAAAGTTGGCAAATGAGGAATTTTTACCTCTCAAAGATAAGCTGAATATCTGGTTCTTCACGGGAGTTAATGGTGCAGGGAAAACTACTACCATAGGTAAAATTGCCCACCTGGCTAAAGAATCTGGTTATAGTTGTCTCATTGCTGCTGCTGATACTTTCCGGGCTGCTGCTGTACAACAGGTCAAAATTTGGGGTCATCGCAGCAACACAGATGTAATTGCTAACCCAGGGCAAAATACGGATCCAGCAGCGGTGGTTTTTGATGGTATTACTGCTGCTATGGCTCGGAATGTGGAATTATTGTTGGTAGATACAGCAGGGCGTTTGCAAAACAAAAAAAATCTGATGGCGGAGTTAGCTAAGATGAGGAGGATAATTGATAAAAAAGCTCCCCATGCTCAGGTAGAATCCCTGCTAGTATTAGATGCTACTCTGGGTCAAAATGGCTTGCGTCAGGCACAGGTATTCTCCCAAGCTGCTAAACTGAGCGGTGTGGTTTTGACTAAGCTAGATAGTACTGCTAAAGGTGGAGTTGCTCTTGCAGTTGCTCAACAATTAAATTTGCCTATTCGCTTTGTGGGTGCTGGGGAAGGAATAGATGATTTACGTCCTTTTTCTAGTTATGAGTTTGTGGAAGCTTTATTAGGATAAATCGCGCAAAGGCGCAAAGGCGCAAAGGTTTTTGGAAACTTCTCCTCTTGCCCTCTCTTCTCTCTCTTCTCTGCGCTACCGGCGTTCAGCGGTTCAATAAAAAATAATTATTAAGTAGCGGTTGAGTTATCTACCGCGAGAGCGGTTGCGGGATGGGATGAAGTTTCTCTGTAGGTTGAGTCCACAAAATCCAACATCCCAGGAGTATTTGTGTTGGGTTTCACGACCTTCTATCCAACAAATCAGTTGCTACAATACTCAATATAGAGAACAAAGAGAACAAAGACAATGGCAGAACATCAAATTTCCCTTCCTGAAGAGGCTTATAAGACTTTAGTTAAAGTTGCTGAAGCCCAAGGAACCACACCTGTTGACTGGATCCTATCTCAATTGCCCATTTTTCCTCCTGAAGAACAGCCCTTATGGGAACGATTAACGGGTTTAGTGGGGGCTATCAATAGCAAAGAAGAACCACCCCATGATTGCTCTACAACAGCTTTTGGAGAAGTGAGCGGCCCGTCCGCCCGCGAATGAAGGGGTGGATAGGGGGTATCAAACGTTTGGTATCCTAATCAATAAGAAAGAAGAAAGCAGCAAAGTGCCAAAAAAGATTAGAGAATTGAAAAGATTAATGTTGAAAGCTGGATTTACCTATGAACCTGGTAAAGGGAGTCATACAAAATGGTCACATGTGCTTTTATCCGGGAAAGTTACTCTTTCTGGTAAAGATGGAGATGATGCAAAACCATATCAAGAAAGAGATGTACAAAATGCACTTTTGCGCCTACAGAAATTAATTGATGAGAACGAACGATGAAACAACGTTACACTATTATTATACAATGGTCTGATGAAGATGAATGCTATGTGGTTAGTTTACCAGAATGGGGTGAATTTTGTCACACCCATGGGGATACTCCTGAAGAAGCATTGAAAAATGCCCAAGAAGTGTTAGAATTATTGATTAATTCAGAGTTGCAAGACAATAAATCCTTGCCCGAACCCAACCTATTTAGAAAACCATTACAACCTGCATGAATTAAATTATATATTCAATGATCGCCTCCGGGTAATATTTAAACCCTGAAGGGGTTTTATAAGGTAGCCCGCAATTCATTCGCGGGCGACAGTTTTCTCCCCTACTCTGTTTCCATTGCTGGTTTTTCCACTGGAGATTTCTTTTCTAAAGCGCGCTCTTGTTGTTTTTTCTTATCTGCTTGGAGAGTATCTTCTATAACTTGGAGCACTTGCTTCATTTTTTTCAAATTACTCCCATAGAGTTCCAAGTCTTTTTGTAACTTCTCCAAGGGTAAGTGCAAAGCTTCTGAGAGCTGCTTGAGAGCGTTATTCCACCCTTCTTCCTCTTGCACCAACTCAGGATCCGCTTCTTCCAGGAGAGTACATAGACCGATAGCAAACAGACGACTATATTTAAACCGAGTATTGTTGGCTATAGCCTCCAAAGAAGCTAATAGACTTTCGCCCCCCGTCTCAGGAGTAGGAGTACAGAGCATAGTAATTAATTCTTTCCCCTTGCTCTTAGCGAAAGTTGTCAGTTCTTCTGCAACCTTTCTATACTCCCCAGCATCCCCCCCTACGGACCCGCAAAGAGCGGCAAAAATAGACTCCTTATCCCGTTCCGGTGAATAACCATCCATAAAACGGTCGAAAGAAGTCACTACACCCAAATAATAGATTGGATCAGTGCGAAAGTCCACATTAACAGAGAGCAAGTGCATCTCTACTAACAACTCTTCTACTACTCGTCTATATACAGAATTAATCGGGCGGGTGTGACGGGCGTAGAAATTACGCTTGGTATCTGATACTGTGGGAACGTTATTCACAAGAATTATTATAATTTACTGTTATTGATGATTTTAATATACCACAGATGAGGGCGGGAAAACCCCGCTCCTACCTTTGCGCGAACCAGAAATGTTAATTTGTCCTATTCGTCTGGGTTAATACCCATTTCTAGCAAACGCAAGGCTAATTTTTCAGCTCGTTGGCGTTCGGTTTCAGCCCGTTGGCGTTCGGTTTCAGCCCGTTGACTTTCCTTTTCAGCCCGTTGGCGTTCAGTTTCAGCTCGTTGGCGCTCCTTTTCTGCAAGTTGTTGGGAGGTTGCAGCCCGTTGGCGTGAGCATTTTGTTCCAAGGTTTTGAGCGTGGTTTGTTCTTCTTTAATTAATTCCTCCACTATGGGAGGAGTCAGCAATTCTTTCACTGATAAAGCTAGGTTCTGAAACTGACTGGAAACAATTGTCATCTCTTCAGTAAAATCTACCGAACTATATCCTTCTTCATGGTTAGGATGAGTCAAAACCCTCACTAGTTTCTTTTTTGGATCTACTATCCAATATTCAGGGATTTGCGCCACTTCGTATTCATTTCGTTTAATTACATAATCATCTTTGCGATTGCTGCTGACAACTTCCACTACCAAAATCGGTTTGTCTTCAAAATTCAAAACCCCTGCTCCAAGACGATGACGAACTTTTTGCCAAATAGTTTGGCTAAAAACTACCACATCGGGAATTCTGGATGTATTTTCTTCCGTTCGCACACCGGTTGCTAAAGCGTTAGCCACTAAATCTAAGTTTTGGGAGGCAAAGTAGCGCTGGAATTTATAAATCAAAAACTTGCAAATATTGGTGTGTAAGTGGGTTGATGCTCCCATAGGTATTAGTTGTCCTTTAACTAATTCATATCGAACACCTGGTTCTCCTTCATATTCGAGATATTCTTGGAAGGTTAACAGACGTTCAATTTCCCGAGGTTTATCTTTAGTTATTTTGGTGGCGGGGAGGATGGCTTGAGTCATAATTAAACCTCTCTTATTTTCCCTAACTTGACTATTTTAGTCTCTAATATTGCAAGTTTCATCCTTAATTATCAATAGTGAGCCATATTCGTAATAACATGGCAATCATTATTATTATAGTGCGCTTACCTTGTGTGAAGAAGAAGGTGGGCAATACCCACCATACCATATCACGACGATTGCCAATTTACCCAATCTTGCGGTTTGAGGAATGTTTCATAGAGTTCTGCTTCCGGGGTGTTGGGTTCCGGTTGATAACCGTACTCCCAACGAACTAGAGGGGGTAGGGACATCAAAATGGATTCTGTCCTTCCATTAGTTTGGAGACCGAAAATAGTGCCTCGGTCATAAACTAGGTTAAATTCAACGTAGCGTCCCCGACGATAGAGCTGAAAATTACGTTCTCGCTCCCCATATTGGGTTGGGTGTCGTTTTTCTGCTATAGGTAAGTAAGCGGGTAAAAATGTTTGACCGCAATCTTTTATAAAAGCAAATAAATCCTCCCAACTGCGAAGTGGTATCTCCCCTACTTTATCACTATAAATTGCTGCTGGTCCTTCCTGATGGGGACCGCGATATAAAGCACCCCTACCGTCTTGATAGTCCAGGAAAAGTCCCCCTATTCCTCGCATTTCTCCTCGATGTTTTAAATAAAAATACTCATCACACCACCTTTTAAATACCGGATAATATTCTTCGTGATGACTATCACAAGTTTGTTTCAGAGTGCGGTGAAAATGAATTACATCTTCTGCAAAAGGGTAGTAAGGAGTTAAATCTATTCCTCCCCCAAACCACCAAACCGGACCTGCCTCGAAATAGCGATAATTGAGGTGAACTGTAGGAACAAAAGGGTTGCGAGGATGAAGTACCATAGAGGTTCCCGTGGCATAGAAACCATGACCCGCAGCTTCCGGGCGTTGCTGTAAGATGGAGGGAGGAAGTTTTTCACCCCAAACCTCAGAAAAATTAACCCCTCCTTGTTCTAAAACATTTCCCTCTTGGAGTACCCGAGAACGTCCTCCTCCACCTTCCGGTCTGGACCAACTATCTTCCCGAAATGTTTCCTTGCCGTCCAACTTTTCTAGGCCGTTACAGATTTCATCTTGCAGGTCCTGCATGAATTGCTTGACCCTTTCTCTGGAGTCAGCTGGGGGTACGTTATCTGTCTGAGTAACTGTCATAGGAGTAAATTAGTTGACAAAAATTATCTTTTATGCTATTTGAATTATATCGTGATAAACTGGGGAGAAACAAGTAATCCCCATTATGCTCGATCAATCATCCATTTTAGAAGTTTTGCGACCAGTACAAGACCCAGAATTACAAAAAAGTTTAGTGGACTTGAACATGATTCGCAATATATCCGTCGAGGATGGCTTAGTCAAATTTAATTTAGTTCTCACTACCCCTGCTTGTCCTCTACGGGAACTAATTGTGGCAGATTGCGAAAAGGCAGTTAAGCAGTTACCGGAAGTTAAAGCAGTAGAGGTAAAAGTAACAGCGGACACTCCCTCACAACAACCCCAACCCAATAAACAGTCTATTCCTGGAGTCAAAAATATCCTGGCTATTTCCAGTGGCAAGGGAGGTGTGGGAAAAAGCACGGTGGCGGTTAATTGCGCTGTAGCCCTGGCCCTAAAAGGCGCTAAAGTGGGTTTACTAGATGCAGATATCTACGGCCCCAATGTCCCTACTATGTTGGGATTGGAAGATACCCCAATCATGGTACGAAAGGGAGATTCAGGGGAAGAAATTTTAGAGACCACCTTTAATTATGGGGTAAAAATGGTCTCCATGGGCTGTTTAATCGACCCAGATCAGCCTGTGATTTGGCGCGGTCCCATGTTAAACGGCATCATCCGCAAATTTCTCTATCAGGTAGACTGGGGGGAATTAGACTATCTGATTGTGGATATGCCTCCGGGAACTGGAGATGCTCAATTAACCCTAGGACAAGCAGTATCTATGGCAGGAGCAGTAATTGTTACTACCCCTCAAAACGTTTCCCTCTTAGACTCTCGTCGAGGTTTGAAGATGTTCCAGCAAATGTCTGTGAGGGTATTGGGGATAGTGGAGAATATGAGCTATTTTATCCCCCCAGACCAACCTGACCGTTCTTACGATTTATTTGGTTCCGGAGGTGGAGAAAAAACATCCCGTGAACTAAAAGTGCCTTTATTGGGTTGTGTCCCCCTGGAAATTGCCTTGCGAGAGGGAGGAGATGAAGGGGTACCTATCACTATATCAGCTCCGGAATCAGCTTCAGCAAAAGCTTTAACAGCGATCGCCCAACAAATAGCTGCTCAAGTTTCCCTCGCTGCTTTAATGTAGTATAATTAAGTCCGGTACATTGATTTAAAGAGAGACAAATCGTGATTTTACCAGGAACAACAGTTTGCGTTACTAATTCAGAGGATACCTACTACCATTTTCAAGGACTGGTACAACGGGTGAGCGACGGGAAAGCAGCAGTCTTATTTGAAGATGGTAACTGGGACAAACTCGTCACCTTCAGACTCTCAGAACTAGAAGCGGTACAACTCAAACCCGAACGATAGCAAGGTTAGGATGTTTATTGGGTGGTATGTTTATTTGAAAATTGCCGCTATATTTTTTTCTGCAAGCGGTATAGGGATAAACTCACCATTAGCCTTCATATCAGCAACAACTTCCTCCACCAAATTAACCAGATTTTTCAGTGCATCTGTAGGGTCGTCTGATAGGTAAGAAAGACTGGGGAATTCAGGACAAAGGGCTACATATTCCCCGTCCTCTTCTGACCATGTTACTCGATATATATAATGTTTTTGTTCAGCCATTGTTTTTATCTTTCAGTTTGTAAATTGCCGCTAATACTTGTTTGACTTGATAAGTTTTGGTTTTTTCCATCTTTACCTTTTTGGATATTAACACGGGGGTCTCCAAGCCAGGGTGTTTTATAGACATGGTCTTGTTACGAGGTTTTCCAAAATAGTGAGTGCATAACCTATCAAGGTCAGAAAAACGAACATCTTTGGGATTGGCGGCAATCGCTTTTAGTAACTTTTCTATACTACTCATAGAGTTATTATATCGTATATTGACTACCAAAAGCTTCCGTAGTAGTACTCCTAGAGTAAACAAAGATAAACTTTACTAATTTTCTGCCTATGGATCCCCAAACCTTGTCCACCGAGAGCAACCAGGACGAATTTTACAGATTTAGTGCCCCAAACCGCCAATCTTTCTACTACCAGCTGTTGGTGGGCAATGCCCACCCTACATGACATTGATGATGCCTCGGGCGGGGGGATCCACCCATCAAATATAACCTCCTTAAAGAAAATATGCGCCTTCCTTTACCCCAGTTTACAGACGAAAATCGCCACCCCGACCATATCGCCGAGGTAATAGAAACGGCGACAACTACCTTTTTGGCCCAATGTTTAGAACCGGATTCCTTGAGCTTCCCCACAATGCCTACCTTTGGTAGCTGGGTCAAGTCCATGGATGAAGAAGAAGGTTACAAAATATATGCGCTAGTAAGTTATGTTACTTCTGCTCCTATTGATTCTGTCCATCGAGCCAGAGCTTTGGGTTTATCCTTAAGGGATTTGCGAGAACAGCAACCCCAGATTTTTGCCATGCTTGTCACTGAATTTCGCGCCACAATCGTGGGCTTCGAGAACTATCATAACAAAGTTAAAGACAATTCAAATAAGTTAGGTGATGTACATCAATATTTACCTCCTCGTCCGCCCCAAATTCATCAAGGAGTTTACCGTTGCGAACCATCAGAAGTAATTCACTTTAGCGAACAGCTGGATTTTTTACCGATTCTCTTGCAAACAACTGAAACGCCCCCAGAAGCTTTAATTGCAGCTACAATGAGGGAGATTTATCGTTTGCGCAATGCTGACAGAAATTGGTTAATTCAAGCAGGGAAGAAATTGTCCATCTTACTCAAAGACGATTACGATCGCCTCCGTGACATTCTCCGTCAAATACATTATTGACTCCGATTCTTTCCCCCTTCGCGCCTTTGCGGCTTTGCGCGAGACAAAACCCCAATCTAAAAGTTAAAATAAATTTACCCTAATTGTACCAAAATAATGAAATCCTCAAAATTTATTCGGCAATTTAGTACCCATTTCGTCGCCCTGGTGCTGGGAGTGGCTCTCGCCTTTAGCAGTCTGCGGATGCTATCTTCCCAAGCTAAACCAGCAGAGGTATTGGAACCACCCCAAGAACCTACCACTACAGTAGCCCTAAGACCAGGCGTCACCAGTGGTGACGGGATTTTTTTGGCGATCGCTTGAGAGGAACACCCCAGGAAAGAGAAGTGCGAGGTCAGGGTTCAGGCTTTATTACCGATAACAGCGGTATCATTCTCACCAATGCTCATGTAGTTAGCGGAGCGGACAAAGTCACCGTCACCCTCAAAGACGGGCGTCAATTTGAAGGAGAAGTGAAAGGTAGCGATCCAGTCACGGATTTAGCAGTAGTGAAAATCGAGCCTCAGGGAGCAGACTTACCTATAGCTTCCTTGGGAAATTCCGGTGAAGTACAGGTAGGAGATTGGGCGATCGCAGTAGGGAACCCTCTGGGTTTGAACAATACCGTCACCTTAGGCATTATCAGCACCCTGGATCGTTCTTCCGCCCAAGTAGGGATCCCTGATAAACGAGTAGACTTCCTCCAAACCGACGCAGCCATCAATCCGGGTAATTCCGGTGGCCCCTTATTAAACGACCGTGGGGAAGTAATCGGGATCAACACCGCTATTCGCGCCAATGCCACTGGTATCGGCTTTGCTATTCCCATTAATAAAGCAAAAGCTCTTAAAGACACTCTCGCTGCGGGTAAAGAAGTGCCCCACCCCTATGTGGGCATTCAAATGATTACCCTGAACCCAGAATTAGCCCAACAATACAATCAAAACCCCAATTCTCCTTTCTTTGTACCGGAAGAAGAAGGGGTTTTGGTAGTTGGAGTTTTACCAGATACCCCTGCTGCTAGTTCTGGTATTCGTCGGGGAGATGTTATTCTCAAAGTAGCGGGGCAAAGGATTACCAGTGCTGAGCAATTGCAGTCCATTGTGGAAAAAAGCGGTGTGGGGGCAACTCTCCGCTTTGAAATCAAACGGGGGGATAATACTTTGTCTCTGAATGTACGAACAGCTCAACTAGAAAGTATCTCTTAGTGGTAAACGGTGGGCGATGCCCACCCTACAATTGGTTGGGATCAATGCCCAATTCTTGTAACTTAGTTACTAATTTTTCCTGCTGTATCGAGGCAAATTGAGCGACTTCTTCTGGTGTGGGTACCAGTTCTCCTCCTGGAGTGAAAACCCTTAGCTTCTGGTCATGAATACCTAAAAAAAGTTGCAATTGCTCACTCCACAGCCAACCTCTATCATTGGGGGACAACTCTTGATAAATGGAGCGCAAAAGTTCAAATCCTTTCAATTCTAGGGTGTGGGGATCGAACCAAAAATATTCTGGTGTACGGAATATATTTTGATAGATTTCTTTTTTCATCCCTCGATCCACATTTGCTGTAGATTCAGACAATAATTCTACAATCACATTAGGATATTGACCATTCTCTTCCCAGACAACCCAACTCTTGCGAGGTTTACGCTCCGTTCCCAACACCACAAAAAAATCTGGACCTCGAAAATCTTCAGATTTACGCTGACGGGGACTATAATAAATGGTCAAGTTCCCCATGGCATAAAAATCATTGCGCTCCCGCCACAGAAACTCTAAACACTCCAACAACAACATAATTTGGCGAAAGTGTAATTCTGTTTCCAACGGCGGTTCCCGACTTTCTAACTCAATGGGAGGAAAAGGGAGCGCTTCCTGGTTCCGTTCAAGAACAGTTTGTTTTGGTATCGCCAACATCCCCATTTCCTCAAAACTTTACTCTAGTTTAACAGATGATCGAACTAACTCTCCAACAGCGGCAAACAGTGGCGCAGTCCAAAGAAACCCCTCCTCGCGCCGTAGATCCAGACACTGATACAACCTACGTCCTTATTCAAGAAGAAGTGTACATCCGGCTGAAGAAGGTACTCTTGGACGAAGAGGAAAGCAGCCTCCTCCGTGACACCTATCCTTACGCAATGGAAGTCTTCGGGAGGGAGGGGTGGGATGATCCGGCGATGGATATCTATAACGACCTCGATCCTCGTAGGCAGTCATGAATGTCCAACGAGGTGATGTTGTGCTGGTGGATTACCCCTATACTGCGGGCAGTAGGACCAAGGTGCGTCCTGCCCTTGTGATCCAGAACGACCGAGACAACCAACGCCTGAGAAATACCATCGTCGCCCAAATCACGAGCCTGACACAGCGAGCCTTAGAACCGACGCAGTTATTGATTCTTATTGCCACGCCTGAAGGTCAGCAGTCCGGGTTGAGACAAGATTCGGTTGTGAACAGCCTCAATTTGCTAACCCTGGACAAGGGTAGAATCCTGCGCAAGATCGGGAAGCTACCAGATTCCATCATACGGAAAGTCAATAACTGTCTCAAGGTCGCGTTGGAGTTATCCTAGGGCAAATCTTTCCCGACGGACGATTCCCGATTCCCGACTCCCAGCCCTGGCGGGCAATGCTACACCCCATGGTTAGTCCTTAGTTCTGTCCCTAACACCCCGAACAATCCGTGAAAGTTCAGACTTTTCGTCCACAGAAATGCGACTGGGAGAACCGCTAATAATCCGTTCGTAGTTACTGAAAGAATCCTTAATTGCCGGACCTTCCTCACTAATACTGTACTCCCGAGGGACATTTCTCCCCTAATTTCCACATATTGGAGCATGATAATGGTGTCCGTAATGGTGGAAATATGGGATTCCGTAATGGAATGAGCACCCATAAACTGGTCCGTAGTGTTGGTAAAGAAACCGGTAATTTCTTCTTGTTTCGCATAACCGGTGACCCCAATCACAAACTGGCGGAAAGCATTGTTGGTAACCCCCCGGGCTAAAGCTGAGAGAGAATCAATGGCGATACGAGAGGGTTTGAATTCAGAAATTTCCGATTTAATCATTTGCAAATGGTCTTCCAAACCCGCTGATTCTGGATAGCAACAAAGCAGTTTCAGCAGACCTTTTTGCTCCATTTCCTCAAAATCAATGCCCCAAGATGAAGCATTGCGGGATAATTGGGGTCTCGATTCTTCGTAAGCAAAAAGAATTGCCCTTTCCCCCCGCCGACACCCTTCTTCTAAAAACTTGCTCACCAACAGGGTTTTTCCGGTTCCCGTGGCACCAGTTGCCAAGATAATGGAATCTTTGAAGAAACCTCCGCCACACATGGAGTCCAGAGTTTTGATACCAGAAGAAATCCTCACATTGGAGGAACGCTGAGTCAGTCGCATAGCACCCAAAGGGAAAATATTAATGCCATCATTAGTAATAGTAAAGGGATACTCTCCTTTCATATGGGTGGTACCCCGCAACTTGAGAATTTCCACCGTGCGACGACGCCGTTCTCCTTCCAAGACGTTGCGCACAATCACCACATTGTCGGAAACAAATTCCTCCACCCCGAATCGAGCAACAGGACCGTATTCATCTATCCTTTCTGTGGTCATAATTGAGGTGACTTTCAGTTGTTTGAGACGAGCAACGAGACGAAAGATTTCCCGTCTAACTACTGAGGCTGCATCGTACTGCTGAAATACCGCCGTAACCGAGTCAATGGAAACTAACTTGGCTTTATATTTGCTAATAGCATACTGAATCCGTTCGATTAAAGCAGAAAGGTCAAAATTGCCCACCACTTCCTGTCCTTCTGGATCCGGGGAGGCATCAAGAATGAATAATTTACCCTTATCAATTAAGTCTGCCAAATTCCAGCCAAAACTATAGGCATTTTGGATAATATCCGTAGGAGATTCTTCAAAGGTAACAAATAAGCCGGGATAATTGAAATATTTGATGCCATGATAGAGAAATTGAATCGCTAGCAAGGTTTTGCCTGTACCGGAGGTGCCGCTTACCAGAGTTGTTCTCCCCATAGGAAGACCACCACGAGTGATTTCATCAAATCCTTCAATTGTTGTCAGGATTTTTTGAACTCCTTTCAGAATTAATTTGTCTTTATTTTGTGCATTGAGATTCAATGGATTCATATTGGTCCTCGGAAGTTATCCGTATTTATAGTTTATATCCCAGAGGTCAAAAAATCTCCACTTACAAGTCGGAGTCTCTGTCTCTGATTTCCTCGTACAGAAGATCTAAGCCAATTAATACTTTTTCCCGATCGGGATTTTATCTTCCTCAGCTAGTTGGGGATTTTTGAGCACATCAATCACTTTGAGTGCGTAGACACCTTGAAAATCTTCTTCCAGGATATTTTTCAGGGTTTTTAGAGCACGAACAGAGTTGGAAGTATTCCCGGCAACATAAAGCTTTAAAATATAAGCTATATAAGCTTTTTTAAACATAGTTATAAATAGTAATACTGACTTTAATTAAGTAGAGTTTAAATATCTTCCCTGGGAATAGACCGACGATACATTTCGCACAGGTGAGCAATAATATCAATTAAAGTCAGACGGTAGTCCAGGAGAATTTCATCGTTTCTTCCTTCCAATTTAAGCTGTTGCGAGAATTCATCTATTAATTCCATATGGATTTCCAAAACTTGCTCAACAGAAACATCAGCAAAGAAAGCACGATTAACATATTGGTCGATGGCTGTATTTATATTAATTTCTTTAGCAAAGTAATTGAGAATAATTTGACGATATTCTTCCCTTAATTGCTCGGTAAGTTCTGTTTTTTCTTCTGGAGATAAATTGCGATAAAAAAACTTGGGATTTCTTTTATAATATAATCCTAAGTATCCCAGTCTTTCCTTGAGCTTTTCTGCCAACCGACGCTGTTGGAGTAGGAGAAAGTTCTCGGTATTTTCGTTGGGAACTAATTCTATCTTAGGAGGACGTTCCGAGAGAGCACAACTGGGAGTGAGGTGGAGAAATTGGGCGATCGCTTGGTCGATAAAAGAGGCAGGGTCGGGGATTTGATTTCCCGCCAGTCGAACTTCCCCACTGTGGTAAAGATAGGTTTGATTTTCTCCTTCTGTACCATGGTCTGTGGGAAGTGTTATGGTATTATCCTCATCAATGATGATGGCTGGTAGCAGGGTACCTTGTTCATATAGCTGTTTGAGGAGAGGTTCCGAAGCAGGGTTATTAACAAAGACTAAGCAATCGATTTGTTTCTTGTGCTGGGTGACAAAATTCTCGAACTCCTTGTGGGTATGGAGTGCATTCAAGCGATAGCGTCCAACCTTCAGTACTTGGGTCAAGGACTGAGTGAGCTGTTCAGAATCGGCAAAAATACAGATCGATAATTGCAAGGGTCAAAAATTAGGCTAGAATTAAGTGTTTATTAATTAATTGTAATCTTTCTCTTTATCCTATCTCCCTAGGGGGATAATGGGC
>JACONB010000011.1:0-15296 GCA_014323965.1 Prochloron sp. SP5CPC1
CGTCCGCATCATCTCGTACCATGACAGTTACCAGTTACCAGCTCCTTCCCGACGCAGCCCGCACCTAAAATAAAGATGAGAAACTGGATTGGGAAGGAGTAAGGAGTAAGGGGGAAAGGAAGATTATTGATACTGTCCTCTGTAAGCAACTGAGGCCCATTTCTTCATAACAACTCCCTTTACCCAGCCCCAAAAGGAGCGCTATAAGTTTCTGGAGAGCTCACCTTGGACGAGATCGCTTTACATAATTCATTTATATAAAGCAAATATACATACCAATGTATGCATCGTCCCTAGCAAGAATGTTAGTTTCAATCAGCTCTTAATCTATTCCCAACTGATCATCGCGCTTATACTGCATATAGGCTGCGATAAACAGCCCGGCGAGAGTCACTGAAATAAGACCGATAACAATTCCCAACAGCAAGTGTTCAATCACTATAGTTCTCCTTGGCGCTAATTTTTGCTCTGTATATATTACTATAGCAGTAACCTACACCCGCCGGATTACATTATAATTGTTATAGCGATCGCCTCCGAAGATCCCAAGTGATAAAAATCTCTTTGGCTGTTGGGTTTCGTTACCTCAACCCAACCTACAACTTGGTTTTCCTCTTCAGGACACCCCACAATGGATAAATATTAAGTTATCTTTATATAGCGCAATAATTGTTACATCTTTTTAACCGATGATTAAGAAGTCAAACCTGCCATTTGCAACTTAGGGATGCCCAATTCAAATGTTTCAATGGATAATCAGTTCGTCCATCCCAAAATGCTAGTACTGCGGATTGCCTTAACTGCCATGTTAGTCCTAGGAATTGTTGTCCTGGGCATGTGGGGTGTTCATTGGTATCAGGTATCAGACCCCTACATGCAAGAAGTACTTTCCCTGAAAGGAGATGTTGTCCAAGGTAATGCCATTTTCCAGATCAACTGTGCTGGGTGTCACGGCAGCACAGCAAATGGGAAAGTGGGTCCTTCTCTGGTAGAGGTTTCCAAACGCAAATCCAAGGTAAGTTTGATTTACCAGGTAATTAGTGGCAAAACACCCCCCATGCCGAAATTCCAACCTAACCCCCAAGAAATGGCAGATTTACTCCAGTATTTAGAAGAACTGTAGGGGCTGCCCCCCTAAATATCCAGGTCGGTAAGATTGAGTTTTGGTCCGTTGGTTTCGATAAATTCCCGTCGAGGTGCCACCCGATCCCCCATCAAAACAGTGAAAATGCGATCTGCTTCCGCCGCGTCTTCAATTTCCACCTGCTTGAGAGTGCGACTTTCCGGGTTCATGGTGGTTTCCCACAACTGTTGGGGCATCATTTCCCCCAAACCCTTGAACCGCTGGATCCCATAGTTGGCATTGGCAGGAAAGTCTTTGATTTTCTGTTGTAGTTCGCGATCGCTATAGCAATAGTAGTGATTGCGACCCCGTTCCAGCTTATATAAAGGAGGGCAAGCAATATAAATGTAGCCCCCATCCACTAATGCCCGCTGATATCTGTACAAAAAAGTAAGTAATAACGTTCGTATGTGAGAACCATCAACATCAGCATCTGTCATAATTATGATGCGGTGATACCGTAACTGCTTCGGGTCGAATTCTTCCCCTTTAATCCCCAATCCCAGGGCAGTAATCAAAGATTGGATTTCATTATTTTTGTAGATTTTGACATCGTCAGTTTTTTCGATGTTGAGGATTTTACCCCGCAGAGGCAAAATGGCCTGAAATTGCCGGTCTCGCCCTTGTTTAGCGGATCCGCCGGCGCTATCTCCTTCCACTAGGTAGATTTCAGAATTGGCTGCCTTTCTCTCACTGCAATCTGCCAATTTTCCTGGTAAGGGAGAAGATTCTAAAACCGACTTACGTCTTACTAATTCTCGGGCACGACGGGCCGCTTCTGCTGCTTTAAATGCTTGGAGAGCCTTTTCGAGAATGGTGTCTCCCACTTGGGGGTTGAATTCCAAGTATTCACTCAAAACTGCCCCCACGAGGGAATCCACAATCCCCCGCACTTCCGTATTCCCCAATTTAGTTTTGGTTTGCCCTTCAAATTGGGGTTCGGGAACTTTAACGGAAATTACCCCCGTCAAACCTTCCCGCACATTCTCTCCACCCAGGTTGGAGTCATTTTCCTTGAGTTTGTTGCGCTTCCGGGCTACATTATTGAGAGTTCGGGTCAAAACTGCTTTCAGCCCTTCTAGGTGAGTACCACCTTCGTTGGTTCTAATATTGTTAGCAAAACCCAAAAGATTGTCGCTATAAGCGTCTACGCACCACTGGAGGGCTACTTCAACTTGGACCCCCTTTTTGGTTCCTTCAGCGTAGATAATATCTGGGTGTAGGGCTTGTTTTTCCCGGGTCATGTAGGCTACATATTCCTTGATACCCCCCTGGTAGCAATAGGTTGACCTATGGGGTTCCGTTTGTCGCTTGTCGGTGAAGGTGATTTCTACTCCAGCGTTGAGATAGGCTAATTCCCGCAAGCGTCCCGCCAGGGTGTTATAGTCAAACTGAATGGTATCCGTAAAAATTTCTTCATCTGGCATGAAGGAGACAGAAGTACCTGTAGAGTGGTCAGGGTCTGGTTTTGCTTCTAGTTCTCCTATAGGGATACCCCGTTCGTAACGTTGGGTGTGGACCTTGTTTTCCCGCCAGACGGTGACTATAACCCATTTAGAGAGGGCATTGACCACGGAAACCCCTACCCCGTGGAGTCCCCCAGAAACCTTATAGCCCTCCCCACCAAACTTACCTCCAGCGTGGAGCACTGTCATAACCGTTTCCAGGGCTGATTTCCCTGTAGTAGGATGAGTATCGGTAGGAATACCACGACCATCGTCGGTAACGCTGACGGAACCATCCTGGTTAATATCTACTTCTATATGAGTACAATAGCCAGCCAGAGCTTCATCGATAGAATTGTCCACCACCTCGTACACTAGATGGTGGAGACCTCGCGGTCCCGTGGTGCCAATATACATCCCCGGTCGTTTCCGCACTGGTTCGAGACCTTCCAGGACTTGAATCTGATCGGCGCTGTAACTGCTAGTCATCAAATAAATTCTCCGATAATGGCACCATCGCCGAAGTTCGACCCCGAGATGGTTAATTCATCAAAAATTATAGCACAAAATGGTTAAAGAGGAAGCTAGAGCTGTTTGAAGAGAAATTTTTTTGGGGATGAACCTAGATGCTGATTGTCATTTGCGGCCCTACTGCTACAGGGAAGTCGGAACTGGCTTTAGAATTAGGGAGCCGTCTGAGTTCGGTTATTATGAGTGCAGATTCTCGTCAAGTGTATCGAGAGTTGGATGTTGGCACTGCTAAACCTAGCAAGATATACCGACAGTTAGTACCCCATTATTTAATTGATATTTGTACACCTACTGACACTCTCACTTTAGCACAATATCAAGCACAAGCACAAAGTTTAATTGCTTCTTTTGCCTCTCCTTGTCTTCTAGTGGGGGGTACGGGTTTATATATTAAGGCAATAGTGAGGGGTTTGAAAATTCCGCCAGTTTCCCCTCAGCCAAAGTTGCGGAGAGATTTAGCATCTCTTTCTCAACCTTTATTGTATTCTTTTTTGTGTCAGGTAGACTCTAGGGCTGCTCAAAAAATTCATCCTAACGATTCCGTGCGAACGATTCGAGCATTAGAAGTATTTTACGTTACTGGTATCCCTCTCAGCCAACAACAAGGTGAGAATCCTCCTTCTTATCCTCTACTTCAGATAGGCTTAGATTGTGACAACCTTGTAGATAGAATTAAAACAAGAACGGAAAAGATGATAGGAGAGGGGTTGGTGGAGGAAGTAGCAACTCTGGGGAATAAATATGGTTGGGATTTACCTCTTTTGGATACTTTAGGTTATCGGGAAATGAAACAATATTTAGCTGGGGAGGTATCTTTACGCGACGCCAAAGATTTGATAGTTTTGCATACCCGGCAATTTGCTAAACGACAAAGAACTTGGTTTAGGGCTTATCAGGAGATAGAATGGTTTGATGGGGATAGTGCAGCACTTTTAGATCTGGTTTGGAGACGAGTGGAAATGTTTCGCGCAGAGGCGCAGAGGCGCAAAGGGGGAAGGAAGATTTAGTTAGGGCGATCTGGATATTTACCTAACTGGATTAGTATCTGACGCTCTTGTACCCTATTGGCATCATTAAAGCCTAAAATTTGAGCGGTTACATGACCAATTTTAGTTCTAGGTTTAATCAAGCTTTCATTAAGAACAAAGTGAACGAACCAACTATCCCGTCTAGGGTTGAAAAAGCGTATAAATTCTCCGGTTTCCCAAAAAATAGATCCGATATCACTGCCCTTGTAGCGATTACAAAACCCACAGGCATAAACTAAATTGCTTACCTCAGAACTTCCACCATGTTTTAGGCTAATGGCATGATCAATGGCACAACCAAAAGCCGTATCACTTTCTTTAATCAAACAGTATTCACAAAGATAACCTGCACGAGAAGCTACAAGACGACGAAGGTCACGGTTAATGTAAGGACGTGGTTTTCGACTCATTGATCCACCTGGGTGAGATATTGATAAGCTTTTGCTTTCGCTAACCGCAGTATATGTTCCAAGACCATGTAGTTATCCAGCTCGTTCTTTTCTTCTGGTGATAACTCTTCATTTTTCTCTTGATCTATTAAATGAGCTACCCTTAGTTTCACTTCTTCAGAAAGTTGAAAAGCTATAACATTATGAGGGGTGGTTCCTGAGGCGATGAAATCTATTAGTTCATCATAAGCTTGGTTTGGGGTAAGAGAAATAGTCATGGGGTGTTTAGAATCAACAATGTTTCACTTATCTATATTATAGTCTATCAATTCTCTTTTTGTCAACCTATTCTTTGGAAATGTTTCGCGCAGAGACGCAGAGACGCAAAGGAAGAATTCAAACCCTGTCGGGGTTTCATAAAATAGCCCCCAATTCATTCGCGGACGAAAGGGCGCGATCGCCCTCTTTTTCATCTTATCCCTATTCATCTGTGTTTGTCTGCGGACGCTAAGGGCGGTAGCGATCGCAAAGCTTACGCAATTATCTGCGGTTAACAATTCTTTACAATTAATTTACAAATAGAGGTTGACAAATCCAGATGTAGTTGCTATGATAGGTTTATACATGATTTGGAGGTTGTGAGTTTTGTCAGGAATTATCCACAAGGTTCGTCAGGGTTTATCTAGGGTTAAATTAAAAGAAGTCTTCAAAGACTTAGTGCCGGAGATGACAAATGATTCTAGTCTCATTTTAGCATTATTTGTCGCCCTAGGAATAACAACATCTCCTGTTGTGATTGTTGCAATTCCTGCCCTTCCTTTGGTTGGTCGTGTCAAAAATTGCATTGATTCCTATCAGAAGCGGAAGAAAAGAAAGCCTACTCCGGAAGAGTTTGTAGCTATTACTACTGCCTTATCTTATGGCCAGAGTTTTGAGGAAATCTCCCAGAATTTTGAGGAACTAAACATCTCTTTAACTTTACCCGATGATATTAAACCTGACTCTGTTTTACTAGAGTTTGAGCTGGATGAAAAATTAGCTAAGGAAGCTCTCACCTGCTTTCACAAGTCTACCTTAGGTCGTGCTTACAATACAGTTTTGGCTCGTTTCTTAAAGGAAGGAGGGCTGAAGGAAACAGAAAGGAAGATTATTGCTGGTTGGGTGGGTTGGAAAACCGAAGCTTATTTAGCAAAAGCGGTAGAGGAAGCAGTTGATAAAGTAGACGGAGTGGTGAGCAGTTATAGTAGAGGAAGGGAAGGGGAGAGTTTATATCAAAAGATTCAAGATTATTGCGAAAACACGATTCAGAAGTTGCCCTTTGAACCAGTGTTGGGAGAGGAAAATATTACTTTGGAGCAGGTTTACGTTCTCCTAAAAGCTAAGGTGGGAGATAAGGAGGTTATTTTAGAGGAGTGGGTAGAGGGTAAGCTGAAACAGGACTCCAAGAATGCTATAGTTATTTTAGGTGGACCCGGAAGTGGGAAAACAGTCTTTTGTCGCATGTTTGCTCATCAGGTTCAGAAGGAGTTACACCCTCTGTGGATCCCTATTTTCTTGCGTCTACGAGATATAAATAATTTTGTAGGGGGTTTGACAGAAATTCTGGCAAGAGAAATTCCTTTTTCTTTAGGGAAAGACGGGTTAAAAGACGACTCCCAGCGTTATTTGATTTTCCTGGATGGTTTCGATGAGTTGAGAATGGAAGGGAGAGAGTTTGGGGCTGAGAAGTTTCTGCGACAAGTTATTTCCTTCCCCCAAAAAACACACCATGGTATTATTCTCACTGGACGTCCTTTAGCTTTCCACGGTCTTCACTATTCTAAGAAAGAGATAGCTGAAGTAACATTGCTCCCTATGGATGGCTCATTGCAAGAGGAGTGGTTGAAAAAATGGGAAGTTTTGGTGGGAAGAGAGAAAAAGGAACGGTTTAGGGCGTTTCTTGACAGTGAAGCTCTAAAAACAGTGAAAGAAGAGTTAGCAGGAGAACCTTTACTGCTGTATCTTTTAGCTGCAATGCATCGAGATGGTAAGATTAAAGCAGAAAATTTGGTTTCTCTTGGAGACAGGGGAAGGAAAATTGAGATTTATAACAAGTCTCTGGAGTGGGTATTAACAAAACAGCGCCCTGAGGACTTACAAAAGGATTTAGTGGAGTTATCAGGAACAGATTTAGAGCAAGTTTTGATGAGTGCAGCTATTTGTGTGGTACAATCGGGAGGAGAATATGGCAAAATTGCAGCGGTGAAAGAGCGGTTAAAGAAATCTTACCCCTGTATTGCGGATGAAATTGCAAAAATGGGGGATGATAAGAAGCAAGAAGAAGCATTAAGGAACGCTTTTGCAGCATTTTATCTCAAATCAGCAGAAGAAGGAGCAGTAGAATTTTTCCACAAGAGCTTTGGTGAGTTTCTCACTGCTAAAGCCATGGAGCAAAGTTTCTCTCAATGGACTAAACCTGGTGCTCGTAATCAGGGGTTTGAGGTGTCCCAGGAGGAAGTAGAAAAGGAAATCTACGATTTATTTGGTTATAGGAGTCTCACTCAGGAAATTCTAGAGTATTTATTTGGTTTACTGGAGAGAAATAAGGAGTTTAAACCCAAAGAACTGTTTCAACGATTGGAAGACTTCTATCTCCGGTGGTGTGACGGGGAGTATATAGACGCTGTTCCTCCTCCTAATTATCCTCAAAAGAAAATGATACAACTACGGAATGCTCAACCAGAATTGGGAGACAAAATTACCTGGGGAGTGCGACAAGTAGATATATACACTGGTTTGAACGTCATGATTTTGCTCCTGGAGTTACAACGGTATGGAGAACGTCATGATTTGGAGATGTCTTTCCATTTATGTGGGGAAGTAAAAGAGCATGGGAAACCGGAAGATCCAAATAAGTTATTTCGCATAATCAATTATAGTGATTGTCTCAATAATGGTACTTTTTCCAGTATTGTTGGTGCTTTTCTTAGCGATGCCAACCTCAAAAACGCCAACCTCAAAAACGCCAACCTCAAAAACGCCAACCTCCAAGCAATTATATGGAATGAAAATACAAAGTGGGAAGAAGTGGAAGGGTTAGAAACAGCGAGGAACGTCCCTGAAAAGTTAAAACGACGACTATCTTTAGATATATAATGTTTAAGCGATCGCCTTATAAGAGGGTTTCACGCAGAGACGCAAAGGCGCAGAGAGGGGAGAAAGGGAGAGTCTTGTTTGCTTATAGCTTTAATTTTGATATCCTACTATCCCCTATAGGACGATACCTATCCTACCATCTACAATATAATCCATCCAATCCAAAATGTCAACCCATTATCCGCATTTATCGGCGTTCATCTGCGGTTTACAATTCTTTATAAAGACGTTTAAACTCTCGTTGCTGTAAATTATGATCCACAATAGGTTGAGGATAACCACAACTTTCTCTTTCATCATCAGGAATTTTCCCACTCACAATATATTCAGTATCCATAGAACTCAATTCTGGTAACCACTGGCGGATATATTCCCCCTCCGGATCGAACTTTTTTGTTTGAGCAAAAGGATTGAAAATCCGCAAAGGTTTTGGATCCATCCCACAAGAAGCACTCCATTGCCAACCTCCATTATTAGAAGCTAAATCTCCATCAAACAAATGCTTCATGAAATATTGCTCTCCCCACTGCCAGTTAATCATCAAATCCTTAATGAGGAAACTAGCTACAATCATGCGGAGTCGATTGTGCATCCACCCAGTTTTCTTTAACTGCCTCATAGCAGCATCTACGATAGGATACCCCGTCTTTCCCTCACACCATGCTTGAAAATGCTCTGGATTATTCTCCCAAGGAAAATCTTGAAACTTCTTGCGATAAGGCTCCTCCGTCAATTTTGGAAAGTGATAAAGAGCGTGGTGATAAAACTCTCGCCATGCTAATTCTTTTTGCCAGGTTTCAATACTACCTCTGGCTTCATCACTATAACTAGATTCTAAGGCTTCCACAGCAGCTTGCCAAACAGTACGAATACCGATCGCCCCAAATTTCAGAGCTGCACTCAATTTTGATGTACCTTCAACTCCGGGAAAATTCCGTTGTTCTTTATATTCGGCGATCGCCCTATTACAAAACTCTTCTAATTGCTCCCTTGCTGCTGTTTCTCCGGGCGTTAAAATTAAAGGAGTATCCCAAAAATAACCCAAATCCTTTGCCGTTGGTAAAGGTATCACCCCCACTTCCTCAGCTACGGTTATTTCTGCTGCTGTCAATCCCTCAACATTATCTAACTTAGGTGCTACTGTTTCCTTAGGTTGCTCCTTCCAGTTTTTCCAGAAAGGAGTATAAACAGTATAAGGTTTCCCCGACAGAGTCAGAACATCTTCAGGAGAGTTTAATAAATGGTCCCAAAATTGTTGAATTTGAATTCCTTTTTCTCTTAGAGCAAACCCAACCATCTCATCTCTTTCTCTCCCATAGAGTTCCACCTCTTGATGCCAAAATACAGCTTTAGCTTCCAAAGCTACTGCTAATTTAGGAATAATTATACTAGGTTCCCCTTCTATAATTAATAATTGACTCCCAACTTGGCGGTAATTTTGCTCTAACTCCTGCAAACAGCCCACCATATAGGTAACTCTTGCTGGAGCCACGTCCTTCTCATCTAAAATATGCGGGTCCAGACAAAATAAACCAACTATCTTCCTACTCTCTTGACGAGCAGCAGCAAGTCCTATACTATCTGAGATACGCAAATCGCGACGATGCCAAAAGATAATTAAATCTGACATGAGTTTACCTATAATATTTTATAAAAATGGACGAGCCAAGAAAAAGCTACAAATTGTTTTTGCATCTACCAACTCCCCTGCTAAAATTGCCCCTTCTAATTCCTCAACAGTCATCAAAACCACTTCCATATCCTCGTCATTATCCTGAGGTGGAGGTTCGGCTAATTTTTCCAAATTCTGAGCCAAAAAAGCGTAGATATATTCATCAGAATAGCCAGGAGCGAGGGGAAATTTACCTAGCGATCGCCAACAGTCTGCCCTATAACCAGTTTCTTCTTCAATTTCTCTCTTAATGGTCTCTGCCGGGTCTTCATTAACTTCAATTGTACCTGCTGGAAACTCCAAAAGTCTTCCTTCAAAGGCAAAGCGATACTGTCGTACCAATACTAACTTACCATTTTTCGTAACAGGTACAGCCAAAGCTCCCCCAGGGTGACGAATACATTCCCAGTCTCCTTCAGCCCCGTTAGGTAAGCGGAGTTTAGCCACTTCAAAGTTAAATTTACGACCTTGGTAGGAAAGACGTTGTTTCAAAAGTTGGGGTGATTCCATGGGAGAAGATAATGAGTATCTTATATATTTATATTAAAATATATAGAGGAGTAACTTGTCAAGCCCAATATTAAGATTTTTTTAACCGCTGTGTACGCAGATAATTGCGAAGCGTATGCGTTGCAACCGCCCTTGGCGTCCCGCCCTTGGCGTCCGCAGATGAATAAAGATAAATTTAGAAAAATATAATGAAGAACCAAAAACCAATCTATCTAGATGGTAACGCAACCACACCCATGGATCCAAGGGTGCTCGAAGCCATGCTTCCTTACTTCACCCATCGCTTCGGTAACCCCTCCTCCATCCATGATTACGGCTGGGAAGCAGAAGCAGCCGTAAAACAAGGGCGGCAAATTCTAGCTGATGCCATCCATGGTTCCCCAGAGGAAATTGTCTTTACTAGTGGGGCGACGGAAGCTAACAATTTGGCTATTAAAGGGGTAGCAGAAGCTTATTACCAGAAGGGAAGGCATATCATTACCGTCCAAACCGAGCATAGAGCAGTTCTGGATCCCTGCAAGTACTTGCAAACCCTGGGTTTTGAGGTTACATTCTTACCAGTGCAGTCAGATGGCTTGCTGGATTTAAAGTAATTAGAGCAAGCAATACGTGCCGATACCATTTTAGTATCCGTCATGGCCGCTAACAATGAAATCGGGGTATTGCAGCCCATAGAGAAAATTGGGGAAATTTGTCGCCAACGGGAAGTTTTGTTTCATACCGATGCTGCCCAGGCCATCGCCAAAATCCCCCTAGACGTAGAGACCATGAAAGTAGACCTCATGTCTTTGACAGCTCACAAAATTTACGGTCCCAAAGGTATCGGCGCTCTCTACGTCCGCCGTCGCAACCCTAGAGTACAGCTGGCAGCACAAATTCAAGGAGGAGGACAAGAACGGGGTAAGCGAGCCGGTACCCTTTACACCCCCCAGATTGTGGGCTTTGCCAAAGCGGTAGCATTGGGATTAGGCGAACTAGAATCGGAAACAAAGCGTTTACTTGAATTGCGGTCCCAACTGCTCGCGGATATTACCCAGATTCCGGGAATTCATCTGAATGGTCATCCAAAAAAGCGTTTACCTGGTAATTTAAATGTTAGTATAGAAGGAGTGGATGGTTCTGCCTTGTTACTGGGTTTGCAATCAGTAGTAGCCTTATCTTCAGGTTCCGCCTGTTCCTCAGCCTCAACTGAACCATCTCACGTGCTCTTAGGTTTAGGACGCCCTGCTCTCCTCGCCTATGCTTCTCTGAGATTTGGGATCGGCAGATTTAATACCGTAGAGGAAATTCATAAGGTAGCCCAATTCGCGAGAGCCACTATCCAAGCCCTCCGACAGAGCTATGCAGGATAGGCGTTCAATAGTAATAATCCCTAGGGATAAAATTATGTATCAACATAATTTATTAACTTGATTAGAAGCGGCTATATTTTTAGATCGAGTAAGCATAAACTGGAGTTACAGTTAGTGTGCAGGAGGCTTTTGACAGAGCTTGTTAAAAAGTAAAAGCCGATAATCATTGATGTCTTGGCTCATCCCACTTATTTAAGAGCATGTTTCAGACCCTGGCAGTTAATCAAGAAGACTCATCTAGAATTTAATTGTTGAATGGCAAAGCAAATTATCATCGCGGAGCAGTATAACGTTGCTGCTGTTTTCTGGGAAGATCAAATCCAAGAACTAGTGGTTGCAACTGGCAACCAACAAATTTGCGATATTTATCTCGGCATTGTAGAAAATGTAATTCTGGGAATCGATGCAGCATTTGTAAACATTGGTGATATTGAACCCAATGGTTTTATTCACGTCACCGACCTCGGACCGCTGCGCTTAAGACGAACTTCTGGAGCAATCACTGAACTACTAGCACCCAAGCAGAAGGTTTTGGTGCAAGTGATGAAAGAGCCTACTGGGAACAAAGGCCCCCGACTGACAGGCAATATTACTTTACCAGGACGCTTTCTCGTCTTAATGCCCTATGGCAGGGGGGTAAATTTATCCCGGCGCATCGAAGACAATAACGAACGCCGCCGTCTCAGAGCATTAGCAATTCTGATTAAACCCTCTGGTATGGGTTTGCTGGTGCGAACGGAAGCAGAAGGAAAAAGTGAAGAAGCCATTATGGAGGATTTGGAATTCCTCCAAAAGAAATGGGAATCAATTCAGCAACAAGCCAATACTACCAAAGCCCCAGCATTACTCAACCGGGACGATGATTTAATTGGGCGGGTTCTCCGGGATATGTACACGAAGGATGTAAATCGGATTGTGGTGGATTCCAATGCTGGTCTGGTACGAGTCAAACAACAGTTGGTTAATTGGAATGGTGATTGTTCCCCAGAAGGAGTCTTAATCGACCATCACAACTCAACCCAACCGATTTTAGATTACTTCCGGGTCAATGCTGCAATTCGCGAAGCCCTCAAACCCAGAGTAGAACTTCCCTCTGGCGGCTATATTATTATCGAGCCTACAGAGGCTTTGACAGTCATTGATGTCAACTCCGGTTCCTTTATTCGTTCCGCAACTTCCCGCGAAACCGTTCTCTGGACGAACAACGAAGCCGCCACGGAAATTGCCCGTCAGTTGCGTCTGCGCAATATTGGCGGCGTGATTATTGTTGACTTTATCGATATGGACGTTCGCAGGGACCAACTCAAACTGCTGGAACACTTTAATCAAGTCTTAAAAGCAGATAAAGCAGGACCGCAAATTGCTCAACTTTCCGAACTTGGCTTAGTTGAATTGACTCGTAAACGTCAAGGAAAAAACATCTACGAATTATTCGGTCAACCCTGTAGTACATGCGGTGGGTTGGGATATTTGCATCGCGTTCCCGGACAGGGAGAAAGTCTTACCCTAGAGACTACCCTACCTATTCCCAACGGAAATGCGCCATCGGCGCAAGGCCGTGCGCCCGTACCAGAAAAAGACCCTACTGACAAAATTGCACTATCCCAGACAGAGCACATAGAGAAGGCAGAGAAAGAGAGTTTTCCCCCACTAGACCTACTCAATCATCCCAGTTATGAAGAGCAGGGTAGCAACAATAATACCAATCGCCGTCGTCGTCGTCGTCGCGCACCGCATAGCGGATCCGCTTACGCGGGTCGCGAAGTAATTACCAAAGAAGAGAAAGTCAGTCCTGAGAATGGTATATCACCAGAGTCCGAACCGGTTCGAGATAGTACGCCAACAAAAGAAGCGACCCGATTGATCAAGGGAACAAGACGAGATGAAACCAATCTGGAAAGAATTTGCGTGGAAATGACCGATTTAGAGCAAGATGTTTATGCTTTGATGGGAGTTTCCCCCCTGATTATGATAGGTAGCTCCTTGAATTCATCCAAATCAGCGATCGTTTCCGTTAAACGTCCCGGAGAACCAGATCCAGAACCAAAAAAGCAAAAACCATTTTCTCTCCGGGAACAGTTAAAGTCCAATGAGCTTTCTTGGGAATCGGATTCAGAAGAAGAACAGTCCAGCGTGCCCGAAGGGATTGGGGGGCGCCCTTTAATCCGTCGCCGTCGTCGTCGCTCTTCGGCTTCCCGAACATTGGAATTCTAGTCGGTGCTTGGTTGTTAATTTACTAAGGGTAGGGTCCCTGTTGAGCCACTAGCCCATTCGTGGTAATCTTGCAAGAGTTGGCCCTGTAACCTCTGTTTAATTCTCAATAAAACGCTCTTGAGCAGTCCATTGCCAGTAAATTCTAACAATGGTTTAGGAGTTAACCACGATCGGCGATCGCCTTTACTAATCTTTGAGGCTGACGCAGATAATGTTGAATCTCCACTGCTCCGGACTCCACCAGGATAGCTACAGATTCTGAGGCAGTAAAGCGGATATCCATTTCTGCACACTAAGAAAAAGTATTATATCTCGATTATACGTGACATTTATTCATAAAATACACGAAAATATAATTTATCTTTTTTTTTTAAATTTTAAAAATTTTATTTATGGTAATAGTTGTTTCACACTTAGGTCCATCGGGTACTTACACCGAAACAGCAGCTTTAGCTTATGTAAATTGGTTAGCAGAAGAAACGGGTCAAAAATCCCTGCTGTGTCCCTATCCCACCATTTCCCTAGGTATGCGCTCCGTGGTTCAGGGAGAGGCAGAACTAGCAGTAGTACCGGTAGAAAATTCGATTCAAGGCAGTGTAACGATTACCCTAGACACCCTGTGGCAATTAGATCGCCTGCAAATTCAACAAGAATTAGTTTTACCCGTATCCCATCAGCTTCTATCGAAAGGATCATCTTTAGAGGAATTGAAAACAGTTTATTCTCATCCTCAAGCTCTTGCTCAGTGTCAGCAATGGTTAGAGCAATTTTTACCTGTATGTACAATCATTCCTACCAATTCTACCACAGAAGCTTTAGGATATCTGGAAAAAGACCCAACCGCAGCAGCGATCGCAGGAGCGAGAGCATCTGAATTATACAATCTACCAATTCTCGCGGCTTCAATAAACGATTATCCGGACAACTGCACTCGGTTTTGGGTATTGGGTTTAAAACCCACCACTGTGGGGAGTAATATTTCCCTAGCTTTTAGCGTCGCGGACATTCCCGGAACCCTAGTTAAACCACTGCAAATCTTAGCGAAGCACGGAATTAACCTCAGTCGGATTGAGTCTCGCCCCACCAAGCGCTCCCTGGGGGAGTATATTTTCTTTATTGACATATTCGCCAACTCGAAAGAACCATCATATCAAGCAGCTTTAGCAGCGCTTTCCCCTGAGGTAGAAGTGCTAAAAATCTTTGGTAATTATAACGTGATAGCCATTAATTCTTCAAAGCATCCTTGAGAGCAGTACGAGCTGCGAGATTATTGCGAGTGACGCTGAGAATTTTTTCTTCTCGAAGAAGGCGATCCGCAGTATCATCCATCTCCAAAAGTGCTTGCTGTTCTAATGGTGCTCCATAAAGATTGCTCCCTATCCAGTAAGACAATTCTCTCGGTAACTCCGGCAAGTCCTCTGGTAGCTCAATTTTCTGGTCAGTCAATTTAGCAGACAGATGTACTACATCCCGGAGTAACTTTTCTACCTTTACTCCCATGGGTTTTAAGTCCTGATTGGGAGGTCGCTCTTCAATCCATTCCACCAAACCCACCAGATAAGGTTTTTCCCGGACATATTCCAGAACCCGGAACCGCTGCTGTCCCACAGTCAACATCTTCATCCGGTCATCAGGGAACCTTTGATAGTGAACGATTTCGGCGCAGCAGCCAACCTTAGCAATTTTACCTTGCGCCGAATCGATCATCAAGACGCCAAAACGGCGATCTGCGTACTCTAGAATCGTGTTCATCATGATTCTGTAGCGGAATTCAAAGATATGCAACGGTAGAGGACGATTCGGAAATAAAACTACCTCGGGTAATGGAAATAAGGGCAGTTCTCTGACAGCAATAGAGGATGATACCATTTGAATTAGAGTGCAGAACTAAGCTGTA
>JACONB010000011.1:15345-18591 GCA_014323965.1 Prochloron sp. SP5CPC1
CCCTATGTCTCAATCTCTTTGGCGATCGCTATAATAGCTGGACGCTGTAATTGCCCTTACTATCCCCAAAGTCCAAGATACGAGACGAGTAAAGCTTTCATAGTTGACCGAAGCAGAAAAGGTCAGGGCACCTTCTATCTGGCCGGCAATTTTATAATAGTCATCGATGCCATCAAAATTCAGCTTTTCGGCCCTTTGCCGGATTTGGAGGTTATCTTGGCTATCTTGGGGCAAAATTAACAGATTTGAGCCATAGGTAATGTTGTTATCCGAGCCATTGCCATCAGTGACTGCTCCGCTGCTGCGAATTTGAACTTCATCACCTGCGGCAATGCTATCGATGACAATAGAATCAGGACTACCCAGATACACATTTTCTGTTGCCGAAGCACTCACCAAACCTGTCGCCTTTAGATCTAAGTCATCCTTGGGTGTGATCTTCAGAAGGTCTGAAGTCAAGCCAATCTGGGCTGTGACATAATCAATAATGCCTTGGGCTTTGGCCTCCGCTAACGCCTCCTGTTGCTCAGGGGTCAGGAATTTAGACAACTCTGCTTGATCCAGTTCCAGGGTGGTCGCCAGCTCATGGCCCACACTGCCGTTTTTGGCAATAAGGGTAATGTCATTGCCGATGACATTGATGGCTTCTGTTGCCAGTCCAACATTTTTGTTGAGCAGACTAAAGAAGTACTAAAAGGTCTGGGCATTTCCAAGTTTATTGAGTTGAGTCTCTATGGTGTCTACGGTTTGGGAGAGGGTTTGCTTCAACTGAGCTACTGCCGTTGAGTCAACCTGGTAGGTGTAGTCAGCGTCATACACCGTTGGGTTACCAAACTCAGCATGACGGGCCAGCACCCATTGGGTTTGTTGGTTCTCTAAGGTGGTGATTTCTGTAGCTGTCTTGCCTTCGCTTTGGAGTTGGGCACGATCAGTGTCACTAAAGATAAAACGGTAGGTGGCTGGATCAAGGGCTGCATAGGAGGTGAACTGATGGGTTCCCGCCAGATGCTCATCTGTTACGGTGATATCAAGCAGATTGGTCCCGGCCACGGCATCTGCTTGGGTGGTGGCCAGCCGAATCCTGTTCTCATCAACAACATGGGCATAGTAGGTGCTATCGGCTTCCAGACCTGTGATGGCCAGGGTATCTGAGCCTGTTTGGTAGGTAACCTGTTGTCCATTGCTGAAGCCATGGTTATCCAGGGCAATTAACTCGTTGGTGTTGGCCAGCTGAATGGTTTTGGTATCCACCGTCAAGGTGTGGGTGATGGTATCGGCGTTGCGAAGTTGCCAATATTGGTCAAACTCCAGCTGTTTCCCAGTTTCGGTCGCCTCAATATGAGCATCAACCGCAGCATCCGAGGCAAAGTATTGAAACTCAGTCAAAATACTTTGGTGCTCCTGGGCACTGGTTCGGCCATCGACCAAATTGCCGCGATCGACCCGGAGGGTTACATCCCCTTGCTGGGATTCCACCCGATCGACCCGTAAGTCGCCGCTGGTTTCCCGCAGGTTGATATCGTCTTGGGCCGTCGCAGTTAAGACAGACCCATCGGTATTCCCTGTATCCACGATACCCTGAATTGAGCCGAGGGTTGAGGTTAAGGTGATGCTATCGGCTTCGAAACTGCCGTAGTTGATATCAGAGTGGGACGTGAAGTCAATATCGCCCCCTTGGGTTTGCAGGTTGGCATTCTTGACCACACCGCCAACATATTTGAGGGTGAGGTCTCCCGTTGTCGTGGTTGCGGTGACCCCTCCCCCTGCACCTGAAGCTTCAATATTCACGTCGCTGATGCCATTTATTGCCTCAAGGGTGACATCGTTACTGCGAATTGTCCCCTGAGTTTCTGTGGCGGTAATGCGATTCGCGTTGAGCGAGGTCACACCACTAATATTGTTCAGCGTGCCATCGAGAATGATCTGGCTGTTGGGTGATTTAACATCGACTATGCCCTGGTCATAGCCGATGAACTCTATGGCGATCGCGTGGTCTGCTTTGATGCGATGGTGATGGTACTGAAGATAGCTGCGATAATCTTCCCAATGCCATTTGGCTCGAGTGCGGGCATTATAGTGTCCCTGGAATCTCCATCGGTTGCTCCATTCTTCGAGGATAACGTCATCGCCTAGTTCAAAGGTGTAATTACTCGATTGAGAGCCATTTTCTAAGACGCCGGAATCGGTCAGTAACTCGACATTGCCCTCAGGTATAGTTGTTGCATTCCCTCGGTTCTTGATTTCGGTACCATAGGTAACACTCAAACTCTTTCCGAATAACTTCATACCATAACCGGTTCCTTTCCAGATTCTTTCTTTCCCTTGCTGCCAAAGCAATTCTTGATAAGTCATGAAGGAATAAACCTGGTTTGCCTTGGGTGCGTAGGTGGTTGTACGCCCAGATTCAGTATTAGTCACCCCATTGATCTTCTGAAAAATGCTGTTGCCATCCCGCGTGATTTCCGTGACATGGAAACCGCCTGCCCCCCCTGTTCGGCTCGTATCGGTAATCTTGATCCGGCCTTTCACACCATTATTGGTGAGGGACGCCAATTGCAAGTCATGGTTCGTCTTGTTCTCAATCTTGACCCGCGAATACCCATCTAGCACTTTCAAAGTGCCATGGCCAGTGCTGAAGATCCGGCCATGCAGTTCCAGGTTGCCGCCTGCCACATCAACGTTGTGGGCTTCTATCCGCCGATCGCGGGCATTCCACCGCAGGCGAACGGGCCGATCGTTTGCACCTACCGTCGTAATTCCGTGATTTTGCGTGTCGAAGTCAAACAGGTATTGGCTGTTGTTATTGACATATTGCTGGTTGAAGTTACTAATCGCTGCTTGGAACTCGCTGTTATTGTTAATCACAGCACTGTGGTCCTCGCGACCCGCTTGCACGGTACCGTTGACATTGATGTATTTCCCAGCAATGAAGACATTATCGCCAATAATCAGTGAGTCATCCAGTGAGTCATCGAGCTTGATGAACAGATGGGCAGTCATGTTCGCGTCATCATCCCAACTCCCCTTTTCCTGACGGATAAAGTCATCTTTCCCATCGCCGTTGAAGTCTCCTACATGCAGGTTAGTATAGTCCCCTTTGAGAGCGTATTTCCCAGGAATATCATGCTTGGTGAAGCCGCTGCCATTGGAGATGAACAGATGGGCAGTCATGTTCTCGTCATCATCCCAACTCCCCTTTTCCTGACGGATAAAGTCATCTTTCCCATCGCCGTTGAAGTCTCCTAC
>JACONB010000012.1:0-5607 GCA_014323965.1 Prochloron sp. SP5CPC1
AATTTGGGGCATAATCAAGGGCAAAGTAATTTGGGTAAAGCTTTGCCAAGGTTTCGCCCCGTCAATGGAAAAACTCTCATACAAGTCCCGGGGAATTGATTGCAACCCTGCCAATAAGATAATACTCATAAATGGGGTAGTTTTCCAAACATCTGCTATAATTAAAGCAACCATAGCTAGGGTAGGCTCTCCTAACCAACTGATACCCTGATCAATCAATCCCAATCGCAGTAAAATATCGTTGAGGACACCATATTGGTCGTTAAAAATCCAAGTCCAAGCTAACCCCATGACTGCCGTGGGTAAAGCCCAAGGAATAATGGCAATAGTTCTCACCATACCCCTGCCGGGAAAGGATTGATTTAAGACTAGGGCAATGGTCATACCCAAAACTAATTCTAGGGAGACGCTAGCAATGGTAAAGATGGTGGTATTAGTAATGGTTTGCCAGAACCTGCCGTCCCCCACCATGCGAGTGTAATTGGCAAGTCCAGCGAAAACTGGCTGTAGTTGGGTGCCCAGGTTTTGACGACCTAGAGATAACCAAAAAGCACGTCCAATGGGGTAGATAAATACTAGTGCTAATATTAGCAAAGCTGGCATTACGAGCAGCCAGCCTGTGGTTTGTTCTCCTTGACGAATGGTATCTAGTGACATAAAGATTTAGCTTACGGGTAATTTTGGATCGTCTTCATAGAAACGATAAAAGAAATATCCATCTTCAAAGTGATGTTCATCGAGGACATGATGAATTATACCCCTATTGACGAGAATTTGTCCCAACCAGAGAGCTTTATCTTTAGTCGTATTTTGGGTTTCCACCAACCAATTTACCTGGGGATACATTCTTAGGCGATACCTACGGTCTTTGATTTTTAAGCCCAATGGACCGCGCATTTGGTCCACTAAGTCATCTATGTCTGGGAGAATGTCATGGAAACTGCCATTCTTCAGCTTCACGTCCCCACTGTTCAGTAATGTTGCCAAAGTAGTCCAAGATATCCCTGGATGGTTCTTAAACCAAAGTTTAGCAAGATAGAGGGATTTAGACGGAAGCAGTTGAAAAACGTTAAATAATTGTGTCAATACTTTTTGTTTGACTTCTTCTTCTTGGTGTAGCTCATTCATATTTTCTCTACTCCTTGAGGTTTGCTCACTCCTAAGAGCCTGCGGGTTTCATTTGCTGCTGCTGCCATGGCTTTTTCCGGACTCATTCTGTCCGTGAGGGCAGCGGAGAGATAGCGTTGTAAGATATCGGAAGCTTGAGCGTATTGAGGAATAGGAGGACGGAGAGCAGAACTTTCTACCACTTTTAACAGTTCCGGGTAATGGTTATATTTAGCCACAATTTCCGGATCATTGAACAAAGACTTACGACTGGGAACGTAACCATTATCCAGAATAAACCGCCGCTGAACTTCCTCGCTACTCATAAATTGAATTAATTTCCAGGCAGCGTCCGGGTGTTTGGAGGTGGCTGCAATACCCATTCCCCACCCCCCCTGACAAGCGCCGCTGGGTTGTCCTGGAGCGCTAGGCATGGGTTTAATGGCGAATTTCCCTTGAATAGGTGAGTTGTCTTGGGAGGCTAGGGAAAAAACATAAGGCCAATTTCGCAGGAAAACTGCTTTCCCATTTTGGAATAAGAGGCGAGTTTCTTCTTCTTGGTAGGTGGTGACCCCGGGAGGAGAAATGCCTTCTTTAACAGTTTGGCGGAGGAATTTCACCGCTTTAATTGCTTCAGGGCGATCCAGTCCTACTTCTAGGGTTTCTGGATCTACCCAAAAGGCACCGTGACCTTGTAAAATCTCTACAAACATAGCCGCTAGACCCTCATACTGCTTCCCCTGCCAAACATAGCCCCAGGGTACTTCCTCTGACTGCAAGGCTTGAGCAATTTCCAGCAGTTCCGAGAAGGTTTCTGGGGGTTCGTATCCCTCGGCTGCTAATAAGTCTTGGCGATAGTATAGCATACCAGCATCGGAACGCAAGGGCATGCGGTAGAGTTTGCCTTTGTACCTCCCTCCATTTACGTCTCCTAGGAGAAATTCTGCCACTTCTCCTTCCGTCAGGAAATTGTCCAGGGGTAATAACCAACCAGCAGCGGCAAATTTAGGCACCCAGACGATGTCCATGTAGACTAAATCGTAGGGTGAGTTACCCAGGAGGAAGGAGCCGGTGTAGAGGTCTTCTAGGACGTTGGTAGCGTTTGGTCCTTCGGTGATTTTGACTCTTATATTGGGGTTTTGTTCCTGGAATTCGGTGATGAAGGGCTGCCACCGGGCGGCGCCGGAAGGCCCCATTAAGACTTGGAGTTGGACTGCTGGTTCTTGGCTGAAGGCTATTTGGGTTAGGAGCAGAGTCACTAGGAAGGTGATTACAAGGAGGAGTTTTTTGGTGTGCTGCTGCATAATGGTCATTTGTTGGAATCGCCGATAGTTTGTTTATATTATATGCTTGTAGGTTGGGTTGAGGAACGAAACCCAACAGCACCAAACCATGTTGGGTTTCATTTCATTCAACCCAACCTACTCCATGCCAATGCTACTATCAAAAACTAGTTTCTCGGAAGCACCCCACATCATATCATAAATCCCTTGTTGCACGTAACGATGGAAACTAGAATATTGCCAATCCTTTGGAGCCTTTACCAACCCATGATGCACCGGATTATAATGAATATATTCAACATGATTAACAAAATCTCTATCATCTTTAATTTGATGCTCCCAAAATCGACGTTGCCAAACCGCTTTTTCTCCCTTGTGTTGTCGAGACGCTGAAATCTGACCTTGATATTGAAGATTACATTGCCGACTAAACCAGCTTTTAATCAACCGCCAACGAGTCGAAAAATCTCCATCTTCTTGAGGCAATGTCCAAAGACAATGAAGATGCTCTGGCAAAATAATAATAGCATCAATTTTGAACGGATGTTTTTCCATGACGTATCGAAAAGCACTGCGCAACAAATCCACATTTGACCGCTGACATAAAATTTGGCGGCGCTGATAAGTCACCACCGTAAAAAAATAGGTTGCTCCTGGTGTTTTAGCTCTTCGATACTGCATAGACTCTATAATAACCTTATCTATAATATTGGGGTTGGCTGCACCTGGTCGCCCTCCAAAACAAAACCCAAAACCTCATTTGTTGGGTTTGTTGGGTTGCATTTCATTCAACCCAAATCGAGGCTTATAAGCTTCCATACAAATTGAATAATGTGGATATTGCAGAAGGCTAGTAATCATTGGCTCGAAAATAAGTGGGAGTGGTCGCAAGGGTAATACTACAGCCCAACCTAGCAAGGGTGAAATGCGCGACAAAAGTCTTTGAATATAAGTAATCTTTTGGCTTAAAATTCCACCGCAAAAGGAAAAATATTCGATAATGAAACCTGATATATTACAAAGCTCTTGCAGCATGGCTTTAGTATATCCTCTTCTCACATGCCATCCTGTTTCAACTTTGGAAAAGGGGCCATTATCAGAAGCTGTAATGGCATTATAATGATAGTAAGGAGTCGTCAATAGCAACCGACCACCGGGTTTCAAACAGCTATTAATGTCTAACATGAGTTTTTTATCATCTAAAATATGCTCTATGTTTTCACAACATATTGCTATATCAAATTGTTGTTCTAGATCCTTTCTTACATCAAGGTGTCTGACATCTAAGACTTCAAAAGTAGGGGCAGCATCATACCCAGTTTTCCTACTACACAATCTTGTTCGCTCTTCAGCGACTCGTTGATTACACTCATCCCAATTTAATCCTAGTGATTTGTATCCTCTAAGAGCAGAACCAATGGAAAAAGCACCACTACCACAACCTATGTCTATCAGGGTTTCGCCATTCGCCGTTACTGGAAGTCGCTTCTTTAGCCACTGCCAACGATCCATAACTAATAAATCACCATGAATTAAAGTTGCCGGAAAACCAAATATCTTGACAAGAAAGGACTTATCCACTTTTTTACTACTCAATTTATATAGTTTGTTGATGGTATGTTAAGTGTAACGAAGCTCACCGTAGGTTGGGTTGAGGAACGAAACCCAACATTACCAAACTTGGTCGCCCCTTACAACAAAACCCGAAACCTCATAACTCACTTGTTGGGTTTGTTGGGTTTCATTTCATTCAACCCAACCTACACAAAATTTATCCACCCACTATTATCCTATGATATCACACTATAACATATTTGGAAAGTCTTGTGAATCAGAATCGAACAAACGCCAAATCAACGACAGGCAAAATACCAGCTCAAACCAAGCAGGTGAACAACCACTATGCTACACTGGGAGTAACTCTTTGGGCTTCAGAGATTGAAATTAGACGTAACTACCGGGAATTGAGTAAGCGCTATCATCCCGATACGACACAATTACCTACTAATATAGCTAAAGGAAAATTCCAACAGCTTAATGAAGCTTACGCTACCCTCAGTAACCCAGAACGGCGTTTTTTGTACAACCTAAAAATAGGCTATTCTTCCTTTAACGTTATGGAAGCGCCCGCCGATGAAGAAAAATATCCTTCTTCTAATTCAGCTTACCTGGATCCCATGGATCGCCCCCTCTCAGGGGGAGAAATTTTCGTCCTCTTTATCCTCGGGGTTACTTTTCTGGGTTGTTTGATTTTGGTGATTGTTCTCAGTTTGAGTTGATTTATTTCTATTAGCCAAAGTTACCGGTTCACTACCTTCTCACCAACCTATAGCGCGAAGCGCTATAACATCTTATATCACATGGGGATAATTGACAAAACCTAGGTTGGGTTTCGTGCTATTTGGATTTTGAAGTCTCGCTCAGGGGAAGGGCGCAAAGAGGGAGGAGATGGTATTCTGATTGTACATTATATAACAAAAACCAGTCAATTATCCGTACCTATCTGCGGTTCAGATATCCCAAGTCTGTAAACTATGAAGAACAGCCTCCCGAATAACTGGTTCTTGCTCTTGGGAAAGCATGAGGCGGAAATATTCCAGTAACTCGTGGCGACTTAAACCACTATTATTCACTAGGTGGGTGAGCTGACGCACTGCAATTAAACGCTTCAAAGGTTCCTGAGCAGTTAAATCTTGTAACAGCTCTTCAAACTGATATTCATTTCTATTAGCTCTAATAGTGAGAATATGCCAAAGCAAAAGCAGGATGATTATCAAAGTGCCAAAACCTTGAAGAATCGTACTGGTAGCGAGCCAGCGATTCTCCGAATCTGCCCAAATAGAAGCTGCTATATAAGTACTTAACGCGCCAATACCCCCACTACCTACTGCTATACCTAACTGTCCATTAGAACCAGTGAAAAATCGTCGCCAATGATACCAGTGCACTTGCCAGTTCCAACCCTGCACCAAGTACACTAACACCATTAAACCTACTCCAGCAACTGTTGCCAATACCAGCTTCCAGTTCCACAGTATCATGGTTACGATACCTGCCAGACTAAGCAGCAAAAAGCGATAGGGGGCAACAGATTGGAAAAATCGACTCTGGAACTTAGTTCCTCTAGCGTCCCGAATTAGGTAATTTAGTTGCTTGCGCCAAAACGATGCCTGTGACACGAAGGTTTCCTGCGGGCTATGGACATTTACGGATTATA
>JACONB010000012.1:5625-19080 GCA_014323965.1 Prochloron sp. SP5CPC1
TGGACCCCTTTAAACAGTCACCAACTCTTTTTTGCTACTATTAGGCATCTTCGCCGTCAGAGCTTCTTTCAGATCCGCACAACCCAGCCTTTCCTCCAGAATATTCATCACAACCCTGCCAAAATCATGGGGATTTTGCCGCCAAGCCTGAAGACAAACTGCACCGAAGAAAGAACCGAGAGGTTCCGGGTTCCAGAGTAATTTCTTAGCAGTCCAAGGCATCAAACTCATAGGATTATAGCCCTTTTTGAGGATATTTTGCCCAAAAGCGTACTCTTCTAAATGGGTATGGGGTTGCAAACCGATGAAGAAAATTGCTGGTTCCACTTTATCTGCGCCAAAAATCCTTTCTAATTCCCGATGATAGGCTATAGTTTGGCGAATGGTTTCATACCGTTCATCGATAACATTAAAAGAGTAGTTAACAGAAACCAAATCCTGGAAACCAGCTGCTTTCAAATCCCGACAGTTTTGCAATACAGTACGCAAATTATAACCCATGCGCATTTTTCGCACCAATTCTTGGGAACCGCTGGTGATACCAATTTCAAAATAATTCATCCCCGTCTGCACCATGAGATGGCACAATTGAGGGGTCAGGTTATCGGCGCGAATATATGCTGCCCAGTGAATATCTTTCATCCCCGAGTTGATAATTTCCTCCAATAGTTGGATAGTATCGGGAATGAATTTACGAGCAGGGATAAATTGAGCATCGGTAAACCAGAAATTACGGATACCCTTCTCGTAAAGCTGACGCATTTCTGCTACTACTTCTGCCGCAGGATTAATCCTGACCTGTTTCCCTTCTACTACTGTATAGATACAGTAGCAGCAATTGTGAGGGCAACCCCGCTTAGTTTGGACACCGATGTAAAAGTCGTCATCGGTGAGGTAATAGTCAAATTCCGGCCAGATACTGGCAATATAGTCATAATTACAAGCGCTTTTTTCTATGGGAGTGGGCCACTCATGAATCATGCCCTCTCGTGGTTCTGTCTCTCCCACTATATAGCAGCGTTCCTGGAGTAAATCCTCTCCAGTGAGCAGTTTGCTTAAGAGGGTTTCTCCTTCCCCCACCGAAACCACAGTTCCCTTAGGCAACTGAGTCTGGAGTTGTTCGTAAAACACGCTCACAGCACCCCCACCCACCACTAGCCTTGCATTTGGATGGTATTTTTTCGTTCTTTTTAGTCCCCGTCGAATCAATCTCAAATTGCGCCACAGTTCCCCATAGTAAGCTGTGGTAACCTTTAAACCCCCCAGAGCGCCCCGCATTCTAATCAGGGGATTGGCGCCATAGTAAAATTCAAAAGCATGTTGCAGAGGGTTCCCTCCTCTACCCCCTACTGGAGCATAAATCTGAATATCCCGCCAGGAAAATACCAACAGTGTGGGTTGAAAGCAATCTATAGCATCAACTAATGCTTTGCTATAGTCTAAAGGTGGTACGGTTCCCAAGTCAAAGATTTTTTGCTCTATTTCCGGGAAGAGTTTATGAACGTGATCCGATAAATAAACAACACCGATAGGGAAGATCGGGTTGCACGGGAGACGAACATAGAGTATGCGCTGTTTCATCTGAAAATTTAATAATGGTTAATATAGCGAAAGCCACTGTATTTGGCGATCGCCCTAATCTTGCTATATCTTTACTTTAACAATATTTTCCATCAAAATCCATAGTCTCCACGGATTATTTACACTCGTGATATAAGGTTAGCTTATAACTCTAATAATTAATTTAAATAGCTTGGGAATCTGGTCCAGAGCAATTTGTATTTATATTTACATACCAATCCAGATTATCTGTGCTAGATTAAGAAGAGATATCACCAATAATAAATCCCATTTTAAAAGAGCAACAATTATCATGACTCAAATTCTCGACCCCATTCCATTATCAGCTAACAGTGATAGCTTCTTGTGCTGTTACGTCAACGCTACCAGCCAAATGCAAATTGTCCGCATTACTAACATACCTCACTGGTACTTCGAGCGAGTTGTCTTTCCAGGACAACGATTAGTATTTAAGGCTTTCCCAGAGGCTTTGTTAGAAATACACTGCGGTATGATGGCGACTGCTATTCTCTCTGATACTATACCCTGTGAGGATATCCGTGTCTATAAAACTATCTTTGGCGAAGTTAATATGAGCCAGGAAGCAGCGACAGCGATCGCAGCTCAAAAACTTGACGAAAACACTCAAAAACAGCAGTTAGTTTGTGTTAATTGACAGTCTTTGGTGTTGAAGAAGCAGTTTGAATTTCTTCTTCCAACTCATCCATAGATGATACTAAATCGCTCAGTCCATTGACTAAATCAAGCAGGTTGCGACGAAACTCAGGACTACCTGTGAGTTCGTCTAGATCTGCTGTAATCTTCTGAGCATTAGCAAAAGTGGCTCTTGCAGAGTCCAACGTTTCTTGCAAGAGGACGATATTAGTAGGATCATTTAAATTCTGAGATAGTTCTCGCAAATTAGCCGATGCAGCAGCAGTGTTGGCAGTGATAATTCCTAAATTCTGAGCCAGTTCTTCTATTTTAGCAGCCTCCAAAGTCCCATTAATTGTCTCTACCGTCGTCTTGAGCTGTCCGGTACTATCTTCTAGGTTATGGATGGTTCGGCGAATATTACCCCGATTTTCATTTACCAAACCGTTGACATTACTGGTTAGCTCACCTATTTTAGCGGCAGTTACGGTAAATTGCTCTGCTGTCCTGCTAATTTTAGCCGCACTCTCACCGATTTGCTCAGTAGTTTCCTTAGCGGCTACGGTAATAGAATTAGCTGCTGTGGAGAAACTGGTGATTTCTTGCCGAACTGCCTGAGATAATAAGGTCAGCTCGCTAGAAAGTTTGGCAATTTCAGCCGCTGCAATGCCAGTATTTTTGGCTGTAGAGTTGAGATTGTTAAAGAAATCGGGATCGGTGTAGAGTTCGCTTAAACGCTCAGTACTGCGCAGCAGGGTATCGAAGCTAATGCCAATTTCTCCTTGAAGCTCGTCTCCCTCGCAGACAATTAACTCTTTATTGCAGTCTTCAGCCATAGGACTGGTGCTATTGGCAGACTGTGGCAGTTCCGTCTTGGGTGTAATATCAATGGAAGTTTCCCCAATCAGTCCCGATTGATTGGCTTCAATAATAATATCCTTAGGGATACGCAAGTCGGAGGAGTCAATTTCGATTTCCGTGTTCACTCCATTAGGTTCCGGGGAAATTGTCTTAATTTTACCCACCACAAAACCGCGATAGTGAACGCTAGCCCCCTCTTTCATACCATTAGCGTTGTCAAACGTGACATTGATGACGTAGGGTTTTCTGTTAAAATCAATTCCCTTCAGCCAGACGGCTAAAGTGCCGAACACACCCAGCCCCACTAAGATTAGTAAGCCAACTGAGCCTTCTCTAATGGTTCGCGACTGCATTTTTTTCCTCCCTCCCCATCACATTAACACGTACCATGCACCTACCGTGTATTTTACCTTCCCTCCACAGAGACTGCAAAGAAAAGATTTTAGTGGTACCATCATCCCAATACCTTCATCGGAACCCCTACCCATGTCCAACCCCATCACCCTGGAAGACTTTTACAAACTCTTCCAAGAAAGTGAACGTCAGCGCCGAGAGACGGAACGCATCCTGCTGGAGTCGCTGGAGCTTTCCCGCCAAGAATTCGATCGCCGTTTAGCTGAGTCTAAAGAGGAATTTGATCGACGTTTAGCTGAGTCTAAAGCAGAAGCAGATCGCCGCGGGGCTGAAGCTGAACAACGCCTTGCCCGAACTGAAGCCATCGCTGCCCAAACCAACCAAGCCGTCAATAGCTTGAGTAGTCGCTGGGGACACTTTGTGGAAAATCTCGTAGCTCCAGCGGTGTTGCGTCTGTTCCAAGAACGGGGCATTGCAGTGCAGGAGGTATATCAGCGGGTCAGGTCTGCACGAGGCTCCCAGAACCTAGAAATTGATATCCTGGCGGTGGATGATGATGTGGCAGTGGCAGTGGAGGTAAAATCGCGCCTTACTCAGGATTATGTCCGTCGTTTTCTTCGCAACCTATCCCGCTTTAAAACTGCTTTTCCTCACTACGGGAACTATCGCATTTATGGGGCGATGGCGGCTATTGAAATTGATAGGGATGTAGATACCTATGCAGAGAATCAAGGACTATTTTTAATTGAGCAATCGGGGGATAGTGTTTACATTAGTAGTGATCCCAATTTTACTCCCCGAACTTGGTAGAACAGCAGCTTATTATGTCCCCAAAAGGTGTTGCTGAATCAAGGAATTATGTAATTTATTATTAGTATTACAACCATCACTGGTACCATAGGAAGTGGTACATGGTAACTGTTTCAATCAATGACCCGAATCGGTCCATCCACCCTCGCACTAAAAAATTGACGTACTAAAGGATTATGAGTACTATCAATTTCCTCCACAGTTCCCTCCCACTGTACCTTACCTTCATAAAGAAATATCACCTTATCAGCAGTGCGCCGAATAGTACTATTTTGATGACTAACCATAACATATGTGGCACAAACTCCAGACGCTCCTTGTAACTGACGCACTAAATCTTCAATCACCGTAGAAGCGATGGGGTCCAAACCTGCGGTAGGTTCATCATAAAGGATTATTTCTGTATTATATTCGGTATTTTCTGGATTGGATATAATCGCCCGGGCAAAACTGACCCGCTTGCGCATTCCCCCAGATAATTGAGATGGATAAATATTCTCAGTACCCTTTAACCCTACCATCTCCAACTTTTCTGCCACTAAATCTTTTATCCTCTCCTTTGGCAGCTTAGAGTTTTCATACAGAGAAAAGCCCACATTCTCATCTATGGTGAGAGAATCGAATAATGCCGCCTGCTGGAATACCATCCCAATACCAATAGGATCAGATTCATCTTCAATTAAGCCTTGACGCAGTCGCCCTTTTATATACACCTCCCCTTCATCGGGAGCAAGAAAACCGGCAATTAGTCGCAAAACTGTCGATTTGCCTGTTCCCGAAGGACCGATAATAACCAGGGCTTCCCCCCGATAAATAGTCAGATCGATGTTATCGAGAATGACTTTATTACCAAAGGATTTGCTAATTCCCTTTAATTCTACCAGGGGTTCTCTGTCATTTGTCATGGTTTGACTGTAACCTATTCAGACATTTCCATCCCAAATACGCGATTAAAGGCTTTTTCCACCTTGTAGCCAGAGTCGATGGATTCCAAGGGGTCTTTCCGCAGTCTGTGTCGCAGACAGAGAACGATTACACGACCGATATCAGAGGGTTCTACCTCCTGACGTCCCTCAAAAGCTGTCAATGCTTTCGCGGCGCGATTGGTAACGATATCTCCCCGCAAACCATCTACATCTAATTCGGAACAGACTTCCGAGATTTTCACCCGCAGGTCATAGTCAATACTCACGTTGGGCAATAACTGCTGGGCTGCTATCAGTTTATCCTGTAAAGTTACTTCTTCTTCCTGATATTTGCTGCGAAATTCCTGGGGAGCTACATCAAATGCTGTTCTTTGCTCCACAATTTGTACCCGCAAATCAGGTTCTTTCACGGTCCTAATTTCTGCGTGCATCCCGAAGCGATCCAGTAATTGGGGGCGCAATTCTCCTTCTTCTGGGTTCCCGGAACCCACCAGGACGAAGCGGGCTGGGTGCCGAATGGAAATGCCCTCTCTTTCCACAGTATTCCAACCCGAAGCAGCAGAGTCTAATAGTATGTCTACTAAATGGTCGTCCAGTAAGTTAACTTCATCTACGTAGAGGATTCCTCTATTTGCTTTAGCTAACAGTCCCGGTTCAAAAGCTTTTACCCCTTCAGAGAGAGCCTTTTCAATATCGATAGTGCCGCAGACTCGGTCTTCTGTCGCCCCCAAAGGTAGGTCAACCATCTGCACTTTTTGGGTTACAATTTGAAGCCCAACTTTATTTTCCAACTTTTGTTGCACTTCGTCGCTCATCAAATCTGGGTCCTCTGGGTGGGAATTGAAGGGATCGTTGGCAACAATCTCAATTTCTGGCAGCAGATCTGCTAGGGCGCGAATTGTAGTTGATTTACCAGTGCCCCGATCGCCCATAATCATCACACCGCCTATTTTCGGATCGATGACGTTCAGCAACAGGGCTAGTTTCATTTCTTCCTGACCCACAATTGCCGTGAAGGGAAAAACGATACGATTATTTTTTGGAGGTGGGGTCGTAGTCACGGTCATATCAGTGCTGATGGCAGTTTCCATTAAAGAAAGAATACAAGGAATGCTGAGGTAGATATTACCATCTACTGATCTGCTGGGCCACAAACTTAGGGAAAATGAGATTAAATCGACGCCGTTGGCGATTTTTCTTCTTTGCCATTATATCTTGTTTAACCTGCCTTTTCACTGCCATACTCTACTTTAATGGGATGAGATTGTAAGCAGCAGCATCAAAACCAGTAGATGCTTTGTTTGTTCTCGGTGGCAGCTAACCTCGGGAAATTACTGCTGCAAAGTTTGCTAGACTTTCGCCATCCCTGCCAATTTTAATTTCTCGGGCCGGAGCAGAACCCTGCACCTGGTTAGTTTTTCAACTGTAGCGTGCTCCTAAGGAAAGAGTTTGGTTGGAAAGATGTGCTCAGAGCACTTTTGATAATTTTTACTATAGTTTGCCCATTCTGCGTCAGTGGGGAGTAAAAAAAATCAAGTTGGTTACTTCTCCTACTCACCTACCGCGATACCAGTGGATGGCGCCAATTATCTTCGGTGCTCACGGTATTTGGGTAGATTTTGAAATAGTTAAAGAAAAGGGTATTCCTGGTAATAGGGAGTATCCCCTCAAGACGGGTTTAGACGTTACGAGGAGTTTATTATGGGCATTGATCTCTCAGGTGCTCCAACCTCAATGTTCTAGCGTAATTCCTTTGGTAGATGTGAATTTGCCCACTTGGCGTCAAAAAGGTTTTAAGTGCGAGCGAGTTGCCCTTTGAACTGAAATATATGATAAGATATGTAAAGTTAAATTTGAGAATCAACGGTCTATGTATCTATTAATGGAAGCTGCTATTAACACAGGGGGCAAATTCCCCACTCTCTTCGTTGCCGTCTATGTAGTTGGTTTTATCGCTGCTGTAACTATTGGCTCCATCGCCTGGTATAATTCTAAGCGTCCGGCTGGTTGGGAAGGGAGCGAGCACCCCAATATTATCCCGAAAGTTAATATAAATAATAATAGTGATGTTCAGCAAGACAAGTCTTAATCCCAATGAGAGAAAGAATGACAGTTGGCTTAAGTTAGATAAATTTGTTAAGGGAAATAAGGATGGTTTGGCTGCATTGGTTTGGGGTCTATTTTTAGAATGGGACAAAAGTAATGATATTTTGGGTATCGACCTGAAACCCAAGCCTCATTTCGTCCGTTGTTCACGAAGAGCAATTGAAGAGTTGAATGAGAATGTGAACTGCAATCTTCAGGAAGTTTTGGGTATTTTGGACGGTTTGAAACGAGAAGAAGAGGTAGCAGCGATCGCTATTGGGTCAGGGGAAATTAAGTTAATTAATTTTAAACCCGAATTACCGCCACCACTTTGTTTCGAGCAAGCTACAGCAACTCTGGATCAATTAATTGAACAGCTTGAGGAAAATTTGAATAACTTATTCACCTTAAACTAGCAATTCGCCGACGGTAAGCAGCACTGTCCAAGCCATAACCAACCTTTTCTTGACCCGGGTATTTTTTGTTAATCATATTTTGAAGGTTGCCAATACGATTTTCCGTAGCAGGGTGGGTACTCAAAATAGTCGGTACCCTCCCTTTGTCACTAACTAGCTTTTGGAAAAATTGAACCATCCCCAAGGGAGCGTAACCGGCACTAACTAGATTATCCAATCCTTGAGCATCAGCATTGTATTCGTGGCTGCGACTCCGGGGTAGGTTGAGACCCACTTGTACCCCCAACTGAACTATCTGGTTGCGCTCCACTCCCGCTGCATCGGCTAAACCTTGAGCTATAATTTGCTGGCGGATCTGTTTAATGGCATGTTTGCCTGTAATGTGACCGATTTCATGAGCCATCACTCCCGCTACTTGGGCTTCGTTATCTGCTGCTTTCAACAACCCTGTATTGACATAGACAAAACCTCCCATGGTGGCGAAAGCATTGATAGCGTCGTCTTCTACCACCTGAAATTGGAACTTCAGATTCGGTCTTGTACTATGGGGTACTAAGCGATCGCCAATGTCTCCCACGTATTTGTTGATGGAGCGATTGGTAGACAGTTTTACCTGGGAAACTATTTGCTGATTAATCTCACTTCCCAACTCTATTTCTTGCTTATCCGATAACCTGGATAGCTCAATTACCTGTATTCCCGGACGAATCAAATCCCTCCAGTCAAAGGCTAAACTAGGATGAGACGTACCGGCAACCGTACCTAGGGCTACTGTTAGGGTGAGGAGGAGGTAAGGGAAAATTTTCCATCTGAACATGACAATTTAAATAGGATTCGGTTACTTAATCCGACTGTAGCTGAAAGAATAAAGTTTCCCCACACTAGGTAAAAATATCTCTAAGATACAGGCTCAGAGGGCGATTCGAGAAATTTAACTTGGGATTGGGAGATTTTAGGGACAATCACAGTCCAGTCGTGCTATGATAATCCTTGAGAAATAAAGATCGGTAGTAAGGTTTGTTTTTAGCATTGACAGGTAAATCCTCGGAAAGTACTAGCAAGCTTCTCTCCGAAATCTAAATCTCTACACACTTTTTAACCGGAGAGACAATTTATGTCGATTTACGTAGGTAACTTATCCTATGATGTAACGAAGGAAGACCTCGGCGAAGTTTTTGGCGAATATGGAACGGTGAAGAATGTGAATATTCCTACCGATCGCCAAACAGGTCGGGTGCGGGGTTTCGCTTTTGTCGAATTGAGTTCAGAGGAGGATGAAGCAAAGGCGATCGAAGCCCTGGACGGGGCTGAGTGGATGGGGCGGGAAATGAAGGTTAGTAAAGCTAAACCTCGTGAACGAAGAGGAGGTTCATTTGGTGGTGGGAGAAGAAACGACAACTTTTCGGGAAACTACTAAGCTTTAAGCACTCAAGTATTTGCGAATAGGTTATTTTTGCCTTTCGCAAACACGTCCCTTGAAGGAGAATTACTGTTTTCATGAGGTATTCATGGCTAAACGTCGCAATTTGAAAAAAGAGAAAGCTGCTCGGAACAAAGCTTATGCTCGTCAGTTTCGGAAGAAATTTTCTCGATATTCCTCCCGCAATAAACGTTTTGGACGTAGCAATTACAACCGAGATGGCGAACAATTAGCTTCAGAAACAAAATCAGAGACAGAAACAAGCTCTTAATATATTAACTTTGTTAGCATATAATTATTTGCTAACTTTATTATTTAGGATACAAAATATATAACATACTCTATGGCTAAATTATCTCAAGAATTAGAGCGCTATTTTTTTGAGGAAAAACGGACTCCAGAAGTCACTTTAGCCAATATTCTCAGTCTAGCAGGGGAGCGAGTTTTTGGTTTTTTATTCGTCATTCTTTCCCTTCCTTCTGCTTTACCCCTTCCCGCTCCCATTTTCTCCATTCCTTTTGGCGTCTTGATGCTTTTATTAGCAGGGCAGATGATTTTAGGCGCCAAACGTCCCTGGTTACCGAGGAGGATGTCAACTGGTTCCATTAAACTGGAAAAAGCGCAGTCTATTATTAGAGCGGGTATTCCTTGGTTAAAGAAAATTGAAGCAGTAGCTAATCCTCGACTTAGTTATATTTGTACCAGTTTACTGGGAAGAGTGTTCATAGGGGTGGCGATCGCCCTCATGTCTATTTCCATGATGATTCCTATTCCTGGTACTAATACTCTACCAGCCATTGGAATTTTCATCACTGCTTTTGGTTTGCAAGAAGAAGATGGGATGATTAGTTTAGGGGGTTTATTTGTCTGTCTCCTGGGTGGGGTTGTCTCTTTCGGTATTATATACGGTGGGGTTAATCTCTTGCATTTACTCAAAGATTGGTTGCTGACTGTGGGTTGTGAAGTTGGTCTGCTGGGGTGTGGGGTTGAACAGTAGGTCGGTTATGGTATCATAATTAACTTTCACGGTTCATAGCCTCCTGATGGCTTAATCTCTGCGTCCTCTGCGTCTCTGCGGTTCAAATTTTAACCTAAAAAAACAGGTAGGGGCAAGGCGCACCGCGTAGCGGATCTCTTCAATATCGCCTCTACCGAGGAAGAACAAATCATCCCCGTCGCCGCCATATAGCAGTCTTAAGTGATTCTGGTAAACAATTTTCCTTAATTCAAATTTCCAAACCTAGCCAATAACTCCTCTTAGCTACTTAGCTTCCAACTTAGCTAAGCGACTTTGCAGTTCTTGATTATCTTGTTTCAACTGCTCCACTTCCTGACGCAATTCTTTCACTGCTTTATCTGCACCAATATTCTTTTGCACTTTCCTGACAGCTTCCTCAGCCATGCGTCTTACTCGCCCATCGGGAGTTTGGGCAGCCAAAGCATTTAAAATAGATATAGCTTTGGCTGTTTCCATTTGCTTTAACCCTCCCACTACTGCTGTTTGAGTGGAGAACAAACTCTCCCCGGAAATGGCTGCCAAAATTTCCAATATTTCTTCTACCTTAGCAGGGGTTTGTCCGGTGGAAACAGCTCCTAAAGCGCGGATTGCAGCTAAACGTAAGGGTTGAGGTACTCCTAGCTTAGTATAAAGAGCAATCATATCTACTGCTGTGGCTACAGTTTTCATCTGGCTCAAACCCCCAATAGCGGCACACCGCACTACTTCATTCCAACCGCTGCGCTCCTGCAAGACTTGCTCTAATAACTCCAAAACCTCACTTTCTTTCTCCTTTAAGTTACCCCGAATCATGGCTCCTAAACAGCGAAGGGCGCTTGCTTCTACATAATAACTAGCATCTCCCTGTTGGGCAACCTTTTTAATTGCTGCGTAACTGTCAACTTGCTTATAGTTACTCAAAGCTTCTATAACTGCGCGACGCACCCGTGGTTCTTCTGTTTCTAACCCCTCAATTAAAGCTGTCATAGCCTGTTTTAATTTTAACTGCCCCAACTGCTTGGCTACTTCTACTCGCACCCCCCAAAACTGGTCGTTTTTCAAAGCATTTTCTAAGGCTTTAAGGACTTCCAGCCCTCCTTTCTTTCCTAAAGCAATGGCGGCGTAAATACGGGAAATGGGGTCGGGGTCGAATTGTAATTGGGCTTTTAGTTCCCTTAGGGGATATTCTAGGGTAACAGTTTTAAGGAAATTATTGCCTACATCAAAACTGACAAAGTCGGGTTTGTTGGCTAAAGGAAAGTAGAAAGACTGTTGCCTTTCTTTAATGGCTAACTTTAAATTAGTTATTTTAACATAACTTATTTTATTAACATAACCAAATTTTAAGGGTATTTTTAAGTCGAACAAACCACTCTTACTGCCCTTTTCCTCATCTTTAGCCTTAACCTGAGTTTGGGTGACGGTTAACTTAGCAATGTTATCTTCCCCATCCCAACTATAATTTACCTTAAAATCTGGATGACCGCCTCGGAACACATATTGGTCAAAAAGACCAGCCAGATTATAGCCTGTTCCTTTATCAATTGCCCGCAATAAATCGATAGTCTCTACGGTTTGATGGGCATTATCTTGGACAAAAGTCTGAATTGCTAGGAAGAATAACTCATCTCCAAGAATAGCACGAATCATGTGATAAACACAAGCCCCTTTTTCATATAAATGACGGTCATAAAGTTCGATTGCTTCCCGATAAACATTAGTTACAATGGGACGACGATAGCGAGAAGAGTCCTCAGTTAAATAATTCCGAGCTTCCTTTAACAAGTAATAAGCACTATCGTCCTTTCCATATTCCTCTTCCGTCCACAATACCTCAGCATAGGAAGCCATTCCTTCTTTAATCCAAGCATGGGACCAATGCTTAATGACCACCAAATCCCCAAACCATTGATGGGCTAATTCGTGCAAGACTAAACTTTCCCCATTGCGATTATCAATGGTAGCCCGTTCGTCCAGCAAGCAACGGTCTGTTAAGAGGGTACAATTGGTATTCTCCATACCCCCGAAGATAAAATCCTCCACACAGACTTGAGCATATTTGTCATAGGGGTAAGGATAGCCATATTTCTGACTCAGAAACGCCATCATTCTGGGGGTTTTACCCATGGTCCGCCGTGCATCGTCTTCCCGACCCTTGGCTGTATAATAAGTAACAGGTGTATCTTGCCACTTATCTTCAATCACGGCAAAATCTCCCACTGCTAAAGTCATTAAATAGGTGGGATGAACCTGTTCTTGCTTCCAGTGGTAAATTTTTTCGGACCCTTCTTCTTCTGTGACAATTAATTTCCCATTGGAGATAGCCACTAAATTCTGGGGAACCCGTACCCGTATTTCGGAAGTAGCCAATTGACCGGGATAATCGAAACAGGGAAACCAGAAACGAGAGTCTTCATCTTCTCCCTGAGTCCAAATTTGAGTCTGTTTGTGGGGATAGTGTTCATCGGGGAGGACGAAATAGAGACCTCGTTGGGGATGATTGACTTTATAGGCAATCTCAATGGTAATGGTTTCTGTCCCGGTAGGTGTCAACAGATGAATCATTAACTGATGAGTATCGTAATCAAAAGGTTGAACTACCCCATCTACTAACACGGACTGGATGAGTAAATCCACTGCATCCAAAGTTAGTTGAGTTATTCCCCTGCGGATAGGGGTGAGGGTAATAGTACAAGTCCCCTGGAAGCAAAGTCCGGGAATATCCAGGGCTAAATCCAGGAAAATATGTTCTACTTGTCCTGGACGATGAGGGTTGTAGTGGGGTTTTGCTCCCGGTAACTCGAAGGAATTGCGACTGTTATCTTCTGAATCGAAATAATAATTCATGTGTTTTAACCGCTGATGAACGCTGATGAACGCTGATGAACCTCTTTCCCCTTGATCCCCATTTAGGTTAATTTGTATTTAAGGGGGATTCTTCCCTCTACCATGTACATTTTGGAGACTGTAGGTCATAACCTGCGGTAGATTATAGTATGTCTAAAAGAAAAAAGCTATTTCCCTGTGGTCATAGAGGTTACGGCCAAGTTTGCCATAGATGCGCCCAAAAAAAAGCTGACAAACAAGAGAAAAGACAGCTGAAACATAAGTGGGAAGAGACTTTTACTGAGGATACCATTAATTTGCGGGAGTTACCTAAGAATGTGGTAATTAAAGCGAGAACAATTATTAGGAGTTTGGAGAGAAGGACTAATTATCGGGAGTTCCACGGTAAGCGGTTGAGACACGATCGCTTCGTCATCAGCATTCCCGTGACTCGCAATTATAGGCTCCTATGCCGGGACTACGGCAGTTGGGTCATTCCAGAGGAAGTAATTTCTCACGAAGAGTATAATGTGTGTAAACCAGGAG
>JACONB010000013.1 GCA_014323965.1 Prochloron sp. SP5CPC1
CGGATCGCCTAGAACAACTTTCTTTAGTGTAATTTTTAAACAACTCTAAGACAATGCTTAAGAACAATACTGGTACATAAGTATAATAAATTTAAGGTTAGTTTATAATAAATTAACTTAGTTATTTAAGTAATGTTACCTAGGCTTCTGACATTACTCTAAAACTGCACAAAAAAAAATTTGACAAATCACTTGACAAATTACATTTTGTCATGCCATTTTAATTAAATGAGCAAGCAAAAATTTTGTCAAGGTCAGGGAAGCGAGTGAATCCCGCCGTTTCTCAACTTGGATCTACAGAACTGAGATTGCGCTCTGTACCCTAAAAATAGGAATTGTTTGATGCGACGGCTCATAAAAATGGGGATCGCCCTTACGATCTCGATTTCCTTTTTCTTGTCAGGACTTCCGCCCTGGATCCCGACAGCTCCCGCTTTTGCCCAGCCCTGGGGCTCGACAGCTCCCGCTTTTGTCCAGCCCTGGATCTCGACAGATTCCGCTTCTGCCGAGGGGACAAATAATCCTCCCAACATCCTGATGATCATGAGCGATGATGTGGGCTGGTTTAATATCAGTGCCTACAACAACGGCATCATGGGCTACAGCACCCCTAATATCGATAAGATTGCCCAAGATGGTATCCTCTTCACCGATGCCTATGCTGAAAATAGCTGTACCGCTGGACGGTCTGCTTTTGTCACGGGTCAAAGCCCCGGACGAACCGGGCTGACTAAAGTGGGCCTCCCTGGTTTTGATTTTGGACTCAGCGACAAAGACATCACCCTCGCCGAGGTTTTGAAAGAAGAAGGCTATGCCACCGGCCAGTTTGGCAAAAACCACTTGGGGGATCTTGATAAGTTCCTTCCCACCAATCATGGATTTGAGCAGTTCTTCGGCAATCTTTACCATCTCAATGCAGAAGAAGAACCCGAAAATCCTGACTATCCTAACAATTCGGATTTCGTTAAGAAATTTGGTCCGAAGGGTGTGCTCCTTTCCTATGACACTCGGGCCTCGGATGTCCCCACCATTGAACAGCTTAAGGCCAAAACAGTTGTTGACAACGAAGGGAACTCAAAACCGCTGTGTGAGTCAGTCTACGATTCGAATGATACAGAGACACCACAACGGATCTGCAACACGGGCCCGCTCACCAGTAAGCGCATGGAAAACGTAGACGAAGAGTTCCGGGATGTTGCCCTGGATTTCATGGATCGCTCTGTTACTGATAATAAGCCGTTCTTTGTGTGGTTCAACCCCACCCGTATGCATGTGTTTACCCACCTGAAGCCAGGATCGGAAGGCGTCACGGGTCAAGGTATCTATGCCGATGGTATGGTCGAGCACGATGCCTTGGTTGGAGACTTGCTCGATAAACTGGACGAGCTGGGTGTTAAGGACAACACGATCGTAATCTATACCACCGACAACGGAGCTGAAGTCTTCTCCTGGCCCGATGGTGGGATGACGCCTTTCCACGGTGAAAAGAACACCAACTGGGAAGGTGGTTTTCGCGTACCCATGGTTGCACGCTGGCCTAGTCATTGGGGAGGTGGTGTTGTTTCCAATGATATTATTTCTCTAATGGATTGGTTCCCCACCCTCACTGAGGCAACAGGCATTGCTAATATTGCAAATATTAAGGAGCAGTTGCTCGGCTCTTGCGTAGAAGTGGGAGATCCTGCTATTTGCGATCCAGAGGAAGAAATAGTTTACTATGCTAACGGCAAACATTTTAAACCGCTCCACCTGGATGGTTACGACTTCTTACCTTACCTGAACGGCACCGATACAACACCACCTCGTGACGAGTTCTTCTACCTCACTGACGATGGTTATCCCTCAGCACTGCGCTTTGATGATTGGAAGATGATCTTTGCAGAGCAACGGGCTATAGGCTTTGATGTTTGGGCTGAACCCTATGTGAAATTGAGGTTGCCCATAATCCTCAACCTCCGTCGTGATCCCTTTGAGATTGCGCCAGAAGAGTCAGAATACTACTCAGATTGGCGATTCCGTCATTCGTTCCTGGTAGCTCCGGCTCAAGCTTATGTCGGACAGTTCCTCAAAACCTTTGAGGACTATCCCCCTCGTCAATTACCTGCCTCTTTCACCATCGACGGCATGTTGCAAGATCTGTTGGAGTCTTTACAAAGTATTAAATTTGACTAAGCCCAAACCGTGGAAGTGCTGTGAAATGAATTTTCAGTTCAAAGCTAAAACCCGTTAAAACGAATCATTTAAGGGTGTCATTGGTAGGGAGTTTATCTACCTATTGGTGACACCTTATTTCATCAAAATCTACCATTCATCGATTTCAAGCATGAAAATCCGAACTTTCAGGAACTTAATCTCCCTTTGCTTATTTTGTTTATTCTGGATCAGTGCCATGAGCTGTCCTCAGGCGATCGCTGATGCTCTATCTCCCCTTCCTTCCTGGCAAGAGGGAGCCATCAAGACGACTATTATTGACTTTGTGACAGATGTGACTAATCCCAACAATGTCAACTTTGTGGATCCGGACGATCGTATTGCCGTTTTCGACAATGACGGCACCCTTTGGAGCGAAAAACCCTGTTACTTCCAGGAATCTTTTATTCTTTATCGCCAAGGCACTCCCGCCAACTGTTTTCCGGAAGAGTTGGGGCAAGAAACTGTTCCCTTCACTAAAGAAGAACTGATCTTGGCTGATACTCAGTTGAATTACGGCATCACGACGGACCAATATATACAAGAAGCCAATAATTTTCTAAACACTGCCAACCATCCCGACTTTCATCGGCCTTACGTGGAACTGACGTTCCAACCGATGGTGGAATTCCTCGATTATCTGCGAGATAACGGTTTTCAGGTTTATATTTGTTCTGGCGGCGGCATCGATTTCATTCGCTCTTTTGCCGAAGAAGTCTATGGTATTCCACCGCAAAACGTGATTGGTTCTGCAATTCTGTCTAAGTTTGAAATTCAAGGCGGCAACCCGGTTTTGGTGCGTGTGCCTCTTCCAGTTTTGCCCATCAACGACAAAGCTGGAAAGCCTGTGGGACTGGAGCGTTACCTTGGCAAACGACCGATCGTGGCTGTGGGCAATTCCACGGGCGACTTGCAAATGTTGCAATATACAGATGATGGTCAAGGCCAAGATTTGATGATGTTGGTCCACCATGATGATCCTAATCGGGAGTATCAATATGACGAAGGTGCTCAAAAGGCTCTGACAGAAGCTGCCCTGCGGGGTTGGAGTATCATTAGCATGAAAGATGATTTCATCAAAGTCTTTGCTTGGGAATAATAGACTACTGGACTGACACCTCAACCCAACCTACGCGCTTTTCACCATTTTAGCTGTGCCACATCACTACAAGCTGAGCATAATGAATACCCTCTGGTTGACCTCCCTAACTCATAAACTTTTTCTCGGTTGCCTCACAGTATTGCTATTCCTAGGGTTGTCTGCCCCCTTGAATGCCGCACCCACAGACTCTTCCTGTCCCATAGGCATGGTTTTGATTCCCAAAGGAACGTTCAATATGGGATCGGATACCTACTATGCATCGGAGCGATCGGCGGTGGATGTAACAGTCAGTTCGTCAAAGCCACAGGCTACCAAACTATTGCTGAACGTCCGTTATCCAAAGAACAGTTTCCTGACTTAACCGACGACCAGCGACAACCGGGTTCCCTCATTTTTGAGCCACCAAAGGAAGGATTGCAACAGGTGGCCTACTTGAGCTGGTGGCATTGGGTCGTTGGGGCCAACTGGCAACATCCCTATGGTCCGGACAGCACCATTGAAGGTCTAGATAACTATCCGGTTGTTCACATTGACTATGACGATGCCGTCGCCTACGCCAACTGGATTGGCAAGACGCTCCCCACTGAAGCCCAGTGGGAATATGCAGCACGGGGAGGGTTAATCGATCAAGATTTTTCCTGGGGGGATACCTATTCTGCTCAAAACGCCAATACCTGGCAAGGACTTTTTCCCTTCTTCAACACTAAAGCAGATGGTTATTTGGGCACGGCTCCGGTGGAATCATTTCCCTCCAATGGTTATGGACTTTATGACATGACGGGGAATGTGTGGGAATGGACGGCAGATTGGTATGGGGTGGGCCACTCCGGCAAAGACCATAGTGTTAACCCAACGGGTCCGGACCAAGCCAGCAGTTTGGACCCGAAAAAGCCTACAGAAGGAGCGTTGCATGTGATTAAAGGGGGGTCTTACCTCTGCGCTAAAAATTACTGTAGTCGCTATCGGCCTGCGGCACGGGAGTCCCAAGCCCCTGATACGGGAACCACCCACATTGGCTTCCGCTTAGTCACCACTCCAAAGGGTTGATTCGGATTGACTGCAACTCAATTCTGGCTAGTAGGTAGTCGTAACAATAATGCTTCTCCCTTTGGTACAATATGAATGAGCGGTTAGCTTCTTAACACAAGTTGCCGCTCCTATAAATCTCCAGCTATAGAGGAACTAAATCCATGGGAGACTTAATTCGCATCTTAGTTGCTATCATTCTACCACCACTGGGAGTGTTTTTACAAGTCGGTTTTGGTAAAGACTTCTGGATTAATATTCTACTAACTTTACTTGGTTATATTCCCGGAATAGTACATGCTGTCTGGGTAATTGCTAGGAAGTAACTATGGAATTATTTCTTGATGAAGAATAAATACTCAAAGCCTTGTTATATAAGGCTTTCTTCTTCCCCAAACGATGGCGGAACCTATTTGTAATATGTTGAAATTGAACTTAGGACTTCGAGAACCTTTTTTTTCTTTGGCTTGCAAACTCCCTTCCTCGTAGTCATATCACTGATTCAAAATTAAGAGCAAAAGCCTTAGCAAAAGCAGGGGGCAAATTGAGAAAAACTTAAGGATTTTTTAACCAGTTGAAATTAAACCTATTGGAGGTGCCCCTCGCATCAAAATAGGTAATGGAACCTTTATTAATAGTGGTGTGCGCTTTTGTGCTGAACCAAACACTACAATCACAATTGGTAAACGGGTAGCAATTGGTCCTCGATGTTCTTTTGAAACCCAGAATCATTCTGTTGATCTGATTGACGGACGCAGAACCGGAGAAAACAAATCCATTGTCATTGAAGATAACGTTTGGCTTTGTGCAGGAGTAATAGTTCTACCTGGGGTTACCATAGGTAAAGGAAGTGTTGTGGCTGCGGGGGCTGTGGTGAACCGGGACGTACCACCTTATACCCTGGTTGGGGGGTTCCAGCCAAATTTATTAAAACAGTCCATGAATCAATTTTCAGAGTCTTAGCTATTTCAGGATATCAGGACAGAGTAAATTAGCGTATTCTCACTGCTGTTTCTACTTTCCCAAAGGGTTGTAACAGTTCTTCGAGATAGTTTTTTGCTAATTCATCGTGGATCTGTCTTGTCATAAAGATGATTTGCCGAAATGCTCCCTATATCTAGGATAGGATAAAGCTGGACTTAAAGTCAAGATACCACAATTTGTTAAACATTGCTCTTAGGGGGTAGGGTGTGCTTGAAAATGGTAACATAGAAGGGAAAATGGTGGTGAAAATAACGTAGCACTCCACTTATTTATACCCCTGCAAACGCTTAACAGACCAAACCTGTTCGGCAATCTGCCGATAAAGTTTTGACCGCTCTTTCAAGTCAGTCTTCTTAAATACTGATTTCTCTTCCCCATTGGCTTTATAATGGGGCTTAAAGGGCAACCCTGTACGCTCTATCATTTGCAGAAATCCAGGGGCGTTTTCATAGCATACCTGGTGGAGGGATTTGGCCAGCAAATTCTCCTTCAGGTAATGCTCAACTTTATAATTATAGTCCTTATCTTTCAGACTAGCATTATTTTTCTTCGGTAGCAACAGTAAACCCCCCAAACTGTTGCGATATTCACTAAACTCCTCTTGGTTGTTAAACTCATCTTGATGGCGCTCATACTTATCTGCCCAGATATGCTCAATCTCATAGCTAGACTTGCCCGATTTAATGTAGTTGGTGTAATTACCTGGTAGGCCACTTTCTTTCTCCACCCAATCAATCAGACGAGCAAGCAGTCGCTTCAATTTTGTACGATTCCTTTGATGCAGACGAGGTGGTTTCTTAAAGTTCAGTTCTGCATTGTGCCTTCGCAGCTTCGACTCTAGCTTTTTCCTTAACTGCTCCAGAGATAGCCTTCGTAGCTCTTTAGTTAGCTGAAATACTTCGCTCTTTACGTTGTTATATGCTATCGACTTGGAATTCCACAAGCGGCGATTTAGCCAACAGTCGATGTAGTCAGCTACTAACTTCAGCTTGGCCTTAATGTTTGCCTCATTATCACTTGGTTGTAATGGAGCCAGTAACAGTTGATATTGCAGACTAGTCATGTTAACCTCATTGTAAAAAAGGCTCTCCAGTCCCTCTGTATCAGTCTTAGAAGCTTTGAGGAGTCTTAAATACGCCAGGGCATAAAAATCCAAATCCTTTGTGACCCACTTGTAAAAGGCTTCACTATCGGTTAAGCCAATGGATTTAGCATTGTTGCGAACCCAACGATAATAATACTCCCCGATTCCTTCAAAATCCTGGGACTTTTCCTTTTTCCTATCCCCCACACTCTCCTCATACTGAGACCGTAGCCAGGTCTTGAAGAAATCGGTTTCTTTGTCTTTGCCCTGTTCTGCAAATTTTAGGAGCCATTGCTTAATGCACTTGTTCGCTTCACTTCGCTTGTCTTCATTTTCAATGCTGGCCAGCAAATAGCCTTTCAACATATCCGTGTTCGATAGAGATAGGCCGCGATTGTTTACCGTCTCGAAAATAGTGTAGGCATCGTCATCGGAAGAAGCGGTAATTTCTACCAATTGCACTTTTTTGCGCAGCCAATCGACGAAATAAGGCAATGCCTTGTCCCTCAGGTCATAGGGGAAATTTTCTTCAATGTCATCATATCGTCCCACCAGATTTTTTAAGGATTCAGCTTTTCCTGTGGGGTCAAAATCATTGCCCTGGAACAGAGCCTTCATGCAGTCATTGCGCTCCGGTACATTCAAGTTAAAGGATTTCTCCCCATAATCTTCCGAGAAAATCAGCTGTTCAATGGATACTCCGTTGCGCTTTCCCTTTTGCAGATTATGCAGATAGATCAAGAGGAGGGTGAGGGAAGTGAGCCGCTGTTGCCCGTCTACAATCATCTTTTGGTTACCCTGTTGGCTAGTGATGATGGAGCCTAAAAAATAGTGACCATAATTGCCTACCTCCTTGCGGGGGTGATCTGGCTTATAGTACTCCTGAAAGCGCTCTGTTAAATCATTCACTAACTCAACAATATGTTTTGACTGCCATTGATATTCCCGCTGGTAATAATCAATCCCATACTTGGCCCCACTCAGCAGTTGTTGAATGGTACAAGTTCTACCTTGGATTTCTTTCATGGGCTCATCTTCTCAAAATTCACCAACAATGTAGTTCGTAACACACCATTTAACAGGGTAATCATACCATAGCTAACGCTGGAAAAACAACGACAGGAAATCAGATGCTTTGAGGATGACAATGTCTTGATAAGCCTTTAATGACAACAAATGTCGATCGCCCGTCACAATATGAGTGGCAAAGCCTTCCACAGCACATTCAACCACCATGTCATCGTCGGGATCATCGGACACAACTTTTAAGGTTCTGGGCAGGGTTACCGTTTTTGAATAATCCAACACTTCATGAATCAAGCTTTCAGCGCGTTGAGGATCAAACTTAAGTTTGGCAATGAGTTTTTCTTGAAATTCTGCAAGGATTTCAGCACAAGTGACAGACTCGATCGCACCTCTTTTGGCTAGGGCAGTACATTGAAAGGGCTTACCAGTAAAAGAAAGGACAGCAGAGATAAGAATATTGGTGTCGAAAACCACGATAGGCTTCATGTCTCAAGCCTCATGAACCAGATCATCAATAAAAGCTTCCCGTTCATCTTCAGTCATTGCATCCCAATTTTGACCTCGCTTGGTAGCAGCAAGTCTTGCTTTTTCAGGGGCATCATAAGTTAAATTGAGCCAGGACGCCCAAGGCTGTAATAATAGGAAATGTAAGATTCCTTCCTGTTGCTCCAAGGGCAGTTGTTTTACCAGGGAGAGGACTTGTTCTGATGATTTTGTTTCACCCAGAGGCCCAGAGGCGCAGAAAGAGGTTGGGAGAGATTTTTCCATGGTAGCTATTTAATTGTGGTTATGATTATTATAGTGTATTCGCGCTCCAGCCCATTGCAACTTCTCTCTCAGAGTCTGATAGAAGGAATAACTTTCCCGCAGGATGATAAACTTAGCACGGCAGTCAGCCATGCGCACTGCTACCCACTGTCCAGGGAAAATTGAAGTAGCTAAAACTCCATCAGTCCAAAGTTTACTATTCAATTCTAAGTCTGCTAAGGGCCAAATTTTGACCACGGAACCGGGAGGTAAAATGATGGGACGACTGGAGAGGGAAAGGGGACAAATGGGAGTAACGGCGATGGCGTCCATACCGGGGTGTAAAATGGGACCGTTAGCAGAAGCAGTATAACAAGTAGAACCTGTGGGAGTGGCTACTAACAAACCATCTCCATGATATTGGTCTACCATTTCTCTATCTACTTCTACTTCTAAAATAGATGCGGGCATGCGATCAATGCTGGCTGGTTTGATACACATTTCATTGAGACAGAAAAAGCGATGGCTCTCGGGTTCTGATTCTGTAGGACTGCCTGTAAATAAACCTGCTTGCAACATCATCCTCCGTTCCACCGCATAAATATCTGATTCCAGGCGATCCCAAACTGCTTCTGTCTCTGCAAATATCTCCAAAGGTTCGGTCAAAAATCCCAGGTTTCCCCCCACATTTACTGCTAACATTGGGATGTTTTCTGCTGCTAAATGTCGCGCTGCTGTGAGAACTGTCCCGTCACCTCCTAATACCAAAGCTAAATCAATTTTACCTAGGTTGGAGGAAAGAAATACGGGATAAGGATTATCTTTAAAGCCACTGGGGCCCATTAATACTTTACAATTCCGGGCTTCTAACTGGCTGGCGCATTTTTCTGCCATGGCTCTACTTTCCCGGTGTCCCGCTTTATAGGCAATAATTACTTGGTTGAGTTCCACTGTTATATATTAATATTGTTGTCCCCTAAACTATGCAAAATTCCTTTGTGAAATTATATCACAACCGTGGTATAAGTGACTTGAGCATTAGTCTAAACTGTTAGATCTGGTTGTAATGGTAGCATATTGATGAGAAAAATTGCTTTTGGCTTGCTCTGGGTTGGCTTTATGGGTTATGCTGTTATCTTGGCACCCCCTAATGCACCGGATACTTTGGAGTTAATTAGACACCTTTTTTTGGGACAGTGGGAAGGTATCGACCCTTTGATTATCGCTCTGTTTAACTTAATGGGCATTTGGCCTTTAATTTATGGCTGCCTCTTATTTGCAGATGGTAGGGAGCAGAAAATTCCTGCATGGCCCTTTGTGGTGGGTTCTTTTGCTGTGGGCACCTTTGCTTTATTACCCTATTTGGCACTTCGGGAGTCTAACCCCGGTTTCCAGGGGGAAAAAGACTGGTTTCTCCAGGTACAAGATTCCCGCTGGTTTGGTTTGTTTATCACTTTGGCTGCATTAGCTCTCCTAAGTTTTGGCTTGTTTACAGGGAATTGGAGCGAATTTATCTCCCAATGGCAAACTAGTCGTTTTATCAATGCAATGAGTTTAGATTTTTGTCTCCTTTCTCTCTTGTTTCCTACTCTTTTAAGGGATGATATGACCAGAAGGGGAATTAATAATCCTGTTGTATTCTGGTCGGTGTCCCTGGTACCTCTCTTGGGACCGTTGATTTATCTCTGCTGGCGTCCTTCTTTATAGTTTCACCCAGAGGCGCAGAGGCGCGGAGAGGGAGTACGGATCTTAGAGCGATCGGTCAAGATTTCATAGCCTGAGTTTGTTACTAACACCGTATGCTCAAACTGGGCAGAAAGACGGTTATCCGTAGTCACTACAGTCCAGCGATCGCGCAATACTTTAGTGAATTTAGAACCTTCATTTACAATGGGTTCAATAGCTAAAGTCATTCCTGGACGCAATTTCACATTGGGTAACTTTTTGGTGCGGAAATTAAACACGGAAGGTTCTTCGTGCAAATTTCTGCCCACTCCATGACCAGTATAATCTTCTACTACAGTATAACCAGCAGCCTTCACATGGTCTTCAATGGCTCCAGCAATATCTAAGAGGTAATTGTTAGCTTTAACCTGTTCAATTCCTTTATATAAAGCTTCCTCAGCCACCTGCATTAAACGAGCAGCCCCTGGGGTTACTTCTCCTACTGCAATGGTAATGCAAGAATCCCCGTGATAACCTCCTTGATAAGCTCCTGTATCTATTTTTAAAATATCCCCAGCCTGAATTACCTTTTTCCTGTTAGGAATACCATGGACTACTTCATTATTGAGACAAGTACAAAGGGAAGCAGGAAAGCCATGATATCCTTTAAAGCTAGGAGTTGCTCCCATTTCCCTAATGCGCTTTTCTCCATAAGCGTCTAAGTCAGCGGTAGTCATTCCTGGAGCCACCATTTCCTCAATTTCCTTCAGCACCGTGGCCACTATTTTACCAGACTGGCGCATAATTTCAATTTCTCGCGGGGACTTAATTTCGATACCACGACGGCTTTTTCTCAGGGGAGGAAGTCCTGTTGGCTGCCCTTGGTTTCCCCTTCTTATTCTACTTTGGGAAAATAAATTTCTAAGTTGCTTCAATTTAAATCATCCTCATTCGTTATTGGTTGTGGGTTGTCATTCCCCAGACCTATATTAATCTATCATACCACCTTCTGACTCTAAAAAAAGGGGGTTAGGCGTGTCGGCGTCAGTCTTTATTTCTAAACTGTTGAACCTTCTTCGTCTAACCCTTGTTTACAATGTTTTCATGAAAAGCTAAGGTTTTCTTTTTCATTTTATATTGCAAATGTACGATTTTTAGGCGGTTCAATATTACGCTTATTAGTAACAACCCACCCTCCAACAAACAAAGGTATAATAAACCATCTGGGTCTATAGAGCTTTCCGAATATACGCTAATTAACAACGCAACAAGTAAGAACGCAATTAGTATGTCTTTTATACGTGAGAATGGGGATAACGTTATTAGTAACAACCCACCCCACACAAGCATAAATTAGTTTAATTTACTAAAAAAGTAAAAATATTAAGTATGCCTAAAATGCTTTTATAATATAAATTATGACTTAACATATACATATTTAATAGCCCAACAAGTAATAACGCAATTAGTATGCTTCTTAATGGGAAAAACTTTATACAACGAACATGTGGATTGAATACTTTCTTCGTAAACCGACTCAAGTAATCTCTATGACTTTCTAAGGAAAGATCTAGACTGAAACCCGTAACCTCTTTTATATATTTTCTAATGGCATACAAATCCCTTGCCTTCCACTCATGACCACAATTTAAACAGTAGTTTGTTGATTTTTCTTTAGTTTTTCCCCCTGATACAGAGATAGAAGACCCACTTCCATGAGTACGAACTGGAGTAGTTGTCGCGCTTCGCTTTAACTGAATGTTCGTCGAGCCACAAGTAGGGCAGTGATTTATTGAGCTAGTCGCCCCGTTACGCTCCACTCTGTTACGCTAACACACCCTTTGCGCCTTTGCGTCTTTGCGCGAAACTAAAGATACTTTTGTAGCAAGGGAGCTAATTTAGCCTTCTGCTCTGGGGATACCTTATCTAAGGGGGTAAGAAGAGCATATTTTAAAGCAGAGTGTGCCTTTGAGGCAGGAAGATTATTGCTGAGACGTCGCACCGTTTCCTGAATCACCTTTTGCCCATTAGTAACATTCCGTTGGAGATTTGTCATTATCATCTCCACTGTAACACTACCATGCTCTGAATGCCAACAATCGTAATCCGTAACTAAAGCTAAAGTAGCATAGGCAATTTCCGCTTCTCTAGCTAATTTGGCTTCCGGTAAATTAGTCATCCCAATAATAGTCGCCCCCCAACTACGATAGAGATTAGATTCTGCTTTAGTGGAAAAAGCTGGTCCTTCCATGCAAAGATAAGTACCACTGGGATGAAGTTTAACGTCCTTTAATTGGAGACTAGCCACTGCATTGGCTAAGATAGCTGCTAAATTAGGACAGATAGGATCCCCGAAACCAATATGAGCCACAATACCATCCCCAAAAAAAGTAGAAGGGCGATTTTTGGTGCGATCGATGAATTGATCCGGAACCACCATATCCAGCGGTTTAACCTCTTCTTTGAGGGAACCTACTGCTGAAGTAGAAATGAGATATTCTACCCCTAGCTGCTTCATAGCGTAGATATTGGCACGAAAGGGCAATTCAGAAGGAATAAGGCTGTGGGAGTTACCGTGACGTGAGAGAAAAGCTACCGTAGTACCATCTAAGGTACCCAGAATAAATGCATCGGAGGGGGAACCAAAGGGGGTTTCTAGCCTAACTTCTTGGACATCTTTCAGACTGTCCATTTGATACAGCCCGCTACCACCGATAATACCAATTTTTGCCAATACCATAGGTTTTGCTCTCCTAAATCACTTCATCACTATAGCACGGTGGCTGGGGCACAGCCTTGCCGTACCCCGTAAGCTTCACCCAATGTTCCTCTTACTTGTCTCCCTGTAACTGAAGCACCCTTCCAAGAGATACACCAGTCACTTGAGCCACTTGTTGCACTTTCATTCCAGTCTTGAGTAAAGAGAGGGCAATTTCTTGCGCTTTTTCCTCTTTACCTTGGGTTTTCCCTCTGGTTTCCCCTCTCGCTTCACCTCTCGCTTCACCTCTCGCTTCAGCTTCAATTTGTTGATAAATCACTGATTCTCGCATAATATCCTGCCCCAATACTTGCCAAATAAAGTCTTTCTTTAATACTAACCCAGCTAATACAGCGGAAGCAGCAATAATGTTCCTGGTGCTTGAGTTTAGTGGAAGAGTTTGGGTGCGTCTTGCTACTTCCCTGAGCACCTGCTCTTGGTTGTCAGTTTTACTTAGACAAGCAAAAGGCAGCAAACCTGGCAACTCTAAAAACAACTCTGTTGGTTGTTCCCAAAGTCTTATAACTTCGTAGTCATACCGTAAACCGGAAATACAAAAACTATCCTGATATACTAAAGGAGAATTTGTCTTACGCAAATAGATGACAAATGAGCGCATTTCCTTGTCAGGATAATATCGATAGCATCGCAGTCGATAGTCAGCCATACGAAACGGAACCTCTCCCACTGGGTTAATTTGAAATTCCCCATGGAGAATCTCCTGTTCAGACTGAAGTAAAATAAGAGAGTCTGCGCGAATAGGTTCTAAGGAAAGTTCCTTCGCCTCCAGTTTAGTTAGAGTTACTGGTTTTCCTAACAACCAGGTAGCAATGTCAGCGGGAAAAGTCTCTGCCAAGAATTTGCAGGTGTTGTCGTAAGGCATTTAATTATCTCCCTGTAACTGAAGCACCCTTTCAAGAGGTAAACCAGTCACTTTTACCTTGAGTTTTTCTCTCTGGTTTGAGGAAGAACGTACTCTTTATTACCAAAAACACTTACGGACTTTTCCCTCTCCAACGTGGCGAGCTAATAACGAATAATTATTCCGTTCCTTACGTATACGTCCAGCTACAATTGCAGGGTGAATTCCAAGTTGTAAAGCATTGGTTTTGAGTGAGGCTGAACTAGGTTTAGGGCCTAGGGAACTATCGTTCCACAATTTAGAGGGAATAAGTACTTCTTTTGCCCATTCATTTGCCTCCACTTCAATGTTATCAACAGGTTCCACACTCAGATCGTCAATGAAGGAGTTATGAGAGTCTTTCTTCAAGTGCAAGGCAATATGAGCAATTTCGTGACATAGAGAGAACCAAAAGTTGTCCAACCTGTCGTATCGAAGAGTCAGTCCAATTACAGGAGTGCCATCTGCCAAGCTCAATAGGGCACCATCTAGGTGGGTGTGTGGTAAATGGGGTAATGGAATCAAGTGAATACCATGTTTAGCTAGGTATTCTTTCGCTAATTTGGGACCATTTTGAGAGCAGCTCAGTTTAACTAATGTTTGGGCAAACTCCTTAGTGATGCTCCCATCTTGGTATTCAGCGGGCAATGTAGCTTCATTAGCAGTGGCAAGAAGTTGATAACACCATGCTTTTAAGGCATAGGGATCGGTTTTAGCATTTTGCCGAGTACCATCATTTTTTCGATAAAGTGCAGGGGAAAAATTGTTAAAGTCACCTGCCCGCTGGATTAGATTCCTCATGATTTCCTCTGCATAGTCTTTCAAATTCTTGTTCATCTCTATCCAACCCAGCTTTGCCATTGCAGACAGAGGAAACTTGGACCAATCTATATTTACATCTATTTCAGGTAATGTGGCTCCTGGTTTACCTAATAGCACTTCTGCCCGAATATGCAGGTGTTGGTGTAATGCTCGAATCATGGAGAGTGTCAGCGCCCTGTTACCGGATAATATGTCTGATACCTTGGCTCTACTACCAATTAGGGGAATTAAGTCCTTTGGAGAAAGTCCTGATTGCTCTATGCGGAACTTAATAGCTGAAATTGGATCAGGGAAATCAATCGGATAGTGCTCTTCTTCATACAGTTCAACCTGTGTTGCAAGAACGTCTATCTCCTCAGCCTCAGGAGTCCCTTCTTCGGCGTCCATGAGTACTTCAATCCTTGAGAGAGCAACTTCGTATTCCTTTTCAGTTTTAATTGGTTTAATTGCGGCATTGCTCATCATATTTTCTCCGCATCAATTTTGTTGTATTGTTTGTGAGTGCCTATAAAGCGAATATAGACTATTCCACGAACGTATTTGATTTCCACCACAAGCCGATACTTATTCCCAGCAATATTGAAAACTACCTGATTGTTCTTAAGGATACTGGCATTACAGTACTTAGCTTTAATGTCAGCTGGATTATCCCATTCTGCCTTCTTAACTTCATAGTGCCAAGCTTCTAAAGGTTCCTTAGAATCTGCGTATTTAGGCTGTTCCCAGAACTCACGCAAGGCTTTACGGACAATAATCCTCATCTTGTACTTGATAGTAACAGTTTGTGGGAGGAAAGTGAAACAATTTTCTTCCTCTACTTAGTGTTAGCCATTGTGCTAAACCTCAATTTCTTCAATTTCCAGTCTAGCACAATATATCCCCTTTAGGAAAGGATTTCCTTTAAAGCAGCTTGAATGGTAGGATATTGATAGAGAAAACCAGCAGCCAGAGTTTGTTGGGGCAACACCTGCTGACCTTCTAATACTACCTTAGCACCGTCTCCTAAGAGCATTTCTAAAGCGAAACTAGGTACTGGTAACCAAGAAGGTCGTTTCATAATTGCCCCCAGAGTTTGACACAACTCATTCATACGGACAGGATTGGGTGCGGTAGCATTAAAAGTGCCTCTCTTATCCTCCTGTTCCAAAGCTGCTATAATTAAACTAACCAAGTCATCTCGATGGATCCAGGAAAACCACTGTTTCCCGTTGCCAAGAGGTCCACCGGCAAATAGTTTAAACACAGGGAGCATCTTACTTAAAGCACCTCCATTTTTACCTAAAACAATACCAATACGCAGAATAACTAACCTCACCGACTCAGCTGTTACCTTGGTTGCTGCTGCTTCCCACTTCTGACAAACTTGGGCAAGAAAGTCATCTCCAGGGGGACTTGTTTCCGTAAAAGTAGCGGTTTCGCTGGTACCATAATAGCCGATAGCAGAAGCATTAATCAATACTTTGGGTTTGGGGTTAGCAAGGGCGATTGCCTCCACAATTTTCTCCGTTACCCCTTGGCGACTATGCAGGATTTTTTCCTTTATTTGTGGTGTCCAACGTTCTTCTGCAATAGGCTGCCCTGCTAAGTTTACCACAGCATCACATTTGGCCATCGCCTGTTGCCAGTCACCGGATTTTGTAGGTTGATATGCTACTATTTCCAAGTTAGGAAAAGCTGAGGGTGGAAAAACACGTCTGCCTCGCTTTTCATCCCGAGTAAAAACAATTATTTCATGTCCTGCTGTTGTTAGTTTACTAACTAAACGAGTGCCGACAAATCCTGTAGCTCCAGTTATTGCTATTTTCACTTTATTATTGGTCAGTTGTTATTAGGTGGGCATAGGGTTTATACCAGATAAAGATACCAGCCAGTTTGATGATTTTATGCCCACTCTAATAGTTCATAAAACTGTCATGGTACGTGCATGGTACGTGTTAACTGATTTATCCTTCGCCGCCTTGAATTTTAAGAATTAAAAATCCCAAAGCCAAACCAACTAAAATAAGAGTAGAGGACAATATGGCTCCATTGAACATTAGGCTTTCACCTGTCATGAGTATTTCTCCCGATATAGACAAAAGTTTAATAAATATATATGTTAGAATAAAAAGGTAATCAATTACAAGCCGTCAGGAAAAATTTTGCCAAGCACACCCCATTTAGCTATCCCTATGGGGGATCCAGCTTCTATAGGACCGGAAATAGTGCTGAAAGCACTAGCTAAGGAGTCCCTACGGACCCATTGTCAAATTACAGTTATTGGTAGTCGCAAGATACTAGAAAAAACATACCAGCATCTAAAACAGATTATATCAGCAGATGCTATGATTGATCCAGAACAACTATCCATTGTAGATATCTCATTAGAGGGGCAGCTGGAAATTGGAAGGGGATCTGCGGTTACCGGAGCAGCGAGTTTTACTTACTTACAAGAGGCGATCGCCGGAACTCTAACAGGAAAATACCAGGGTATCGTCACTGCCCCCATTGCCAAATCCTTGTGGCAAGCAGCAGGATATAATTATCCTGGTCAAACAGAAGTGCTAGCAGAAGCAGCGGGGGTGGAAAAATTCGCCATGGTCTTTGTGGGGCGATCGCCCCATACAGGGTGGACATTGCGCACCCTCTTAGCCACCACCCACATTCCCTTTGGACTGAATTATAGCAAAATTGTCATTGCTGGTTTAAATCCCCACAGCGGGGAAGAAGGTAAACTAGGGACAGAAGAGCAAGATTGGTTACTTCCCTGGTTAGCAGAAGAACGGGAAAAACGGTCTGACATTGAGTTAATCGGACCTGTTCCCCCGGATACTATGTGGGTGGAACCAGGTCAAGCTTGGTACGGTAATGGTAGTAAGACCGATACCGCCGATGCCTATGTAGCTTTATATCACGACCAGGGTTTAATTCCGGTCAAATTGATGGCATTCGACCGAGCAATTAATACTACCATCGGTTTGCCCTTCATCCGAACTTCTCCGGATCACGGTACTGCCTTTGATATTGCAGGACGTGGCATTGCCAATTCTAGGAGCATGGAAGAAGCCATCAAGTTAGCAATCAAGTTGACCGCTCGCAGAATGAATCTTCATGCTGCTTGAATGTTCGGTAGTTATCCTCCCCATGATCTAAAAGATATTCAAGCAGATCTATCAGTAGTATAGAGCTAACAACTATTCATCTTCCTTTTCATTGATTTTAAATGGAACCTAACGAGCTAAGGGAGATATTTCCCCTCTTTAATACAACCAAGCCCGACACATTAAGATGGTTCCTATCCATTGCCCTCGAACGAGAATATTACGAAAATCGAAAGATCCTGTGGGAAAATACCTGGGGCAATGCCGTGTACTTTCTCGTGGACGGTTGGGTTAAGGTAATAACATAATATCTTTATATTAACTTAATATTAATATTTTTTGGACAAGGAGAGTTTTGCGGCGAAATGGCAGTTATTGATGAAGCGCCCCGTTCCTGCGACGTCATTTCTATGTGCCCGGTGAAAATTATCAGAGTTCCTGCCCAACACTTTCTTGAAGCTCTGGAGCGATATCCAGAACTGAGCCGGCGGCTATTACAATTATTCATTCGCCGACAAAGGATTTTTAACCACCGCTTTCAAATCAAGGATCAGCCCCCAGCAGTGAAACTGGCGAATACCCTCGTTTATCTAGCAGAAAACTACGGCAGAAAAACTGAAGTAGGGGTAGAAATATTCAATATTCCCTCGTCAGATTTAGCAGATATTGCCAATATTACCGTTACCGATACTAGGCAGATTCTAGAGAAATTAGCCAAAAATGAGTGGATCAAAATAGATCCAGACAATCAGAAGTTGCATTTGCTCCAACTCAAGCAACTATCCAATTTAGCCCAAAGAGTAAATGCCCACTCATGATATCATTTTTGGCATGAATCCAACTAAACATCCCCAGTCCCATAAGTCCCCGCCAACCATCGCTTATCTCGTGGCTATGCCATCCCCAGCATCTCATCTGTTTGAGATAACCTTAGAGATAGGCAATTGGCGCTCCCCCGTCTTGGATTTAAAAATGCCTGTTTGGTGTCCCGGTTCTTATTTAGTGCGGGAATACTCTAGGCACCTCCAGGATTTTACCGCCACAGCGAGGGATAGTTCCCTACCTTTACCCAGTCGCAAACTGAGCAAAAATCACTGGCAACTTAGCACTAAAGATATTGCCGCCATTACTATCCGCTATCGGGTATTTGCCAACGACCTAACCGTGCGCACCAACCATTTGGATACTACCCACGGTTATTTTAACGGTGCAGCCTTATTTTTCTATCTCCCTGGTTGGGAAAAGCAACGGATTCGGGTGAAAATAGCAACCCCCTATCCCCATTGGCAGGTTACTACCCCTCTCCCTGAACTAGAAGGTTCTCCCCATACCTTTGAGGCTGAAGATTTTGATACCTTAGTAGATAGTCCCTTTGAAATTGGCAGCCACCAAGTATATAATTTTGAAGTATTAGGCAAATCCCATCAATTAGCTATCTGGGGCAAAGGTAATGCTCAAGCAGAAAAGATTATAGAGGATACAAAGAAAATTATTGCCACCGAAGCAGCATTATACGGCGAATTACCTTACGATCGCTATCTTTTTTTACTCCATTTATCCCACCAGGGCTTTGGCGGTTTGGAACACAAAAATTGCTGTTCTTTAAATTACCCTCGCTTCGGTTTTCGCAAGACGGGGCAATATAATCGCTTCATGCAATTAATCACCCACGAGTTTTTTCACCTCTGGAATATCAAGCGAATCCGCCCCAAAGCCTTGGAAGAATTTGATTACGATAGAGAGAATTATACCACATCTTTATGGTTTTGTGAAGGGGTTACCAGCTATTATGATATGGTCATTCCCCTGCGGGCAAAAATTTACGACATTCCCACTTTTTTAGAAATCCTAAGCAAAGAAATTAGCAGATTTCTCACCACTCCAGGAAGGAAAGTCCAGCCCCTACACGAGTCCAGTTTCGATGCCTGGATCAAGCTTTATCGCCGAGATGCTCACAGCGATAATTCTCAAATTTCCTATTATTTAAAAGGAGAAATGGTATCCCTGGTGCTGGATTTGCTGATTCGGTCTCGTCACGAAAATCGGCGCTCCCTGGACCATGTCATGAAGCAAATGTGGCAGGATTTTGGCAAAGATGAAATTGGCTACACACCCTCCCAACTGCAAGCTGTAATTGAATCCGTAGCCGGAATAGACTTGACAGATTTCTTCGCTCGTTATATTCATGGTACTGACGAGTTACCTTTAGCCCAATACCTGTCATACTTTGGTTTGGTGCTTTCTCCCGTAATGGAGAAAGAACCCGTTCCTTACTTGGGAATTAAAGCTAAAGTAGAAAATGGCTCAGATAAGATTTTGTTTGTCACCGCTGGTTCCCCTGCTGCTGTAGCAGGTATTGATCCGGGTTCGGAGTTGCTGGCTCTTGACGGAATACGGGTTACTGCTGAACAATTAAATGAGCGACTGGGAAATTACCGGGCTGGGGATACGGTTGCCATAACCCTATTCCACGGAGATGAACTGAAAACTCTAGCAGTTACACTAGCAGAATCCCAACCCAGTCGCTATCAAGTGGTAACTTGTACCCATCCAACTGGGAGCCAAAAGCAGAATTTTGCTGGGTGGCTTCGACAATAACTAATTAGAAACAATCACCATGCCCAACTTTTTACCCATTGCTTACTTCCAAGGTAAATTCGTTCCCTTCACTCGTGCGAATATTTCCATCGCCACCCATGCTTTACACTATGGTACCGGAGCTTTTGGCGGCTTGCGAGGGATAACCAATCCCCAAAACCCAGGGCAGATTTTACTCTTTAGATTGGATCGTCATTGCCAAAGGTTGAGCCAAAGTGCCAATTTCCTTCAGTTCCATTTGCCAGCTAGTATAATCCAGTCTATTATTATTGATTTCGTTAAGAAAAATCAACCAGAGCAATCTTTTTACATTCGACCTTTTGTCTATACTTCCGATTTAGGTATTGCCCCCCGACTTCATAAAATGGAGAAAGATTTTTTTGTCTACGGTTTGGAGTTGGGAGATTATTTGCCTGGAGAAGTTAGCTGTCGTATTAGTTCTTGGCAGCGACAAGAAGACCGCAGTTTTCCCCTCAGAGGTAAGATTAGTGGTGCCTATATTACTTCAGCCTTAGCGAAAACAGAAGCAGTGGAATCAGGT
>JACONB010000014.1 GCA_014323965.1 Prochloron sp. SP5CPC1
AATCTCCCCTCGCTCAGTTGCTTTGATAGATTTAATTTCCAATTTACTGGGGGTAATGGTGCCCTCCGCCTTGCCAATTTTCTCCAATACCTTCAATTCCTTGGGTTCCAGAGGTAATTCAGACTGCTCCATTTCCAGCAAGGCTGTACCTGGGGGCAAAATCTTGACTGTGGCAATTTCCTCGTGAAAATCAATCAAACCGCGATCGCGCAATTGACGACAAAATTTATTCTTGCTTTTGATGTCTTTAAACCCTTTCCCTGCTAGATATGCCCGATAATCCGGGTTTCCCAACAACCTCAAAAGAAATTTCAGTTCTGCGGTTTCCATCAGAATTATGCTTTCCTTTTCTATTCTACCTTCAGTTCCCTCTCAAGATAGTTCTTTTTCTTTGATTTGTCAACCAAAATCGGTGGAAATCTCAATATTGGTCAAACAATTACCAATTGTGCTAAACGACTTTCCAAGCTAATTGTCGCCAAGTGAGGGGCAAATAGGATAAAATTAATCCCAAGGTTGCTTTAGGAGAATTACCCAAAACTACCGTAGATGTTTGCACTAATTCTCTTCCTTGCAAAGTCTGACCATTTTCAATTAGTCGCAAACCAAGTACTTGTTGAGTGGCAGCAATACCTTGCTGCCTCACTTTTTCTAAGTTATTATCAAACTCAAAGCTTTCAAGATACCGCAGCTTATATTGCTCGGTCAATTCCCACTTGTTTTGGATGAAAACGATATTCCATTAGTAATGCTGGTAAATAATAGCCTGTTTTTCCGGCTAGAGCTAAACGGATGAATAAATCATTATCTTCGCAATTTTGCCAATTTGGACGCATAAATCCTACTTCTGCTAAAGTTATTTTGCGAAATAAGGTAGCACCAATTTGAAAACAACTACTTCTAGTAAATTATCCACTACCCCTTCAACTAAGTATTTTCTACCCCCACTGTTGGGAATTGAAAGCGGTCGCTTTTTCATCTCCCATACCTTCAGAATTAATAATCCAATGATCCGTATCGACAAAATCTACTTCAGGGTTAGCTGCTAATATAGGAGTAGTGCGGGCGATAAATTCTGAGGTCAGGCGATCGTCGTCATTAAACTTGAGAAAATATTTCCCCGTCGCTGCCGCAAAACCTATGTAAGCTATTATTTTAGCAATAAATTAACTCGATAATATCCAATCACTAAACTGCCTCTCGGGTATAATAATTGTCTTGACGAAATACTTAGTTGGTACACAAAGGTATCTTATCCTACATTTCTATACCAGTAATAACCCATTATAATAATCTTAATTAGTATTTTTGCCTTAAGAATACTTATATTTGCTATAGTGTTAAGATGAGATGGCTCCCATAATCTAGAGTATAACTTAAATGAGTCTAGAGCCAGTAAGCTACTCTTTCAAAGCTGTATGAAGATTTTAATGCTCTCGTCCATCTTTCCCTATCCCCCAACTAAGGGTAGGATTGAGTTGAGGACGTTTCACTTACTGAAATATCTCGGAGCACGCCATGAAGTTACCTTGGTGACTAACTGTCTGTCAGGGGTTGGGTCTGAAGAGGTGGCGGCACTGAGAGAGTTGGTGCAAGAGTTGGCCGTTTTTCCCCAGGTTCAATCGATTACTGAACATGAAGGACTTCTAAATCAGGCAAAACATCTGACAACATTTCTCGGACAGGGAAAACCTCCCCAGGTACTATCTAATTATAACCCAGCGATGCAAGAATGGGTAGACAAAGCCATCGCAGACAGAGAGTTTGCCATTCTTACAGCTGAACACAGTATGAGTGAAATCTACGTCCGACCAGAATGGCGAAGACAACTGGGAACGGTGGTGAATATCCACCATTCTTTATATGGTATCCGCAAGCATGAAGTGGAAACCCATACCGGAAAGAACGAATTGGCGAACAGGCTCAATTTGCCTCTCTTGCGTCGCTATGAAGAGAGTTATTGCGCCAAATTTAACTCTATTGTAACCGTGACTGAAGATGACCGCAAATTCTTCAAGGAACTGAACCCAGAAAGTAAGATTACGGTCATTCCCAACGGGGTGGATTTAAATCTCTTTCCCAAGCGAGTATCTAATCCTGGGGGACAGAGGATAGTATTAATGGGAGCAATGGATAATAGTGCCAATATCGACTCCGCCAGGTTTTTCAGTCTGGAGATCTTTCCGGAAATTCTCCATCGCTATCCGGAAGCAAGGTTAGAAATAGTGGGTGCCCGTCCAGTTCCGGAAGTGTTAGAGTTGGCAAAATTACCCAACATTAAGGTCACAGGGGAGGTAAAATCTATGGTAGAATACTTACACTGGGCAACGGTGTGTGTTGTCCCCACCCTGCGGGGATTTGGCCTGCAAAACAAGACCTTGGAAGCAATGGCTGCGGGAGTTCCGGTGGTAGGAAGCGATCGCGCTTTGCTAGGATTGAAGGTAGATGGAGCCAATGTGCCTTGGCGAGCCATGAGAGCGAATAAACTAGAGGAATATGTCTATGCTATCGGTAGATTGTTTGTCGAACCGAAACTGCGGGAAAAACTTTCCGCCAATGGTCGCACTCTGGTGGAGAAAGAATATACTTGGGAAAAGATTGGTCAGCGTTACGAAAATGTTATTCAGAAACTTTAGGGCCTAGAATGATGTTTCGCGCAAAGGTTAGAGGGAGAAGATTTGGTGATAAAAGTTAAGTTCTGCTTCGATGGCTTTTTTGATGTTCTCGGCGCGACGGAAACCATGCTGCTCTCCCGGAAAGGGGACATAAACCACATTTAACCCCTTTTCTTGCAGGGCTTTTACCATCATTTCCGCTTGAGAAGGGGGTACCACCTTGTCTTCCAGTCCTTGGAAAAAGATAATGGGACAAGAAAGGCGGTGGGTAAAATGAATGGGGGAGCGCTCTTGATATAATGGTTGCATTTCTGGGTAGGGGGCGATTAGTTTATCTAGATAACAAGACTCGAATTTGTGGGTATCTCTCACTAAGGCTTCTAAATCACTAATGCCATAATAACTGGCTCCTGCTTGAAAAACATCCCGGAAAGTTAGGGCTGCCAGAGTGGTATAACCCCCAGCACTACTCCCGGTAATGGCCAATTTTTTCCCATCCACTTTCCCCTGTTCTACCAGGTATTTGGCTCCATTCACACAATCATCTACGTCCACAATACCCCATTTGCCAGCCAACCTTCGCCATAATTTACATCTAGGAAAGCAAAACCCCGACTAGTCCAATATTGAATCTTTAAATTAAAACTACTAGAAGCAGCCGCAGTGGGTCCACCATGGCTTTTCACCACCATTGGGGGTAAGGAGTCGGTAGGTGCAGTGTAATCTTTGTTTTTCGGGGGATAATACCAACCATAGGCAGTTTTACCTCCTTCTGTAGGAAAGGCGATGGCTTCGGGAACGGAAAGGTATCCCTTCTCAATGTTCAAGGTACTGGATCTTTTTAGTATCTTCCTTTCTTTTGACTCCAGGTTCCAACTCACTACCCCTGTGGTTTCTGTGGGTGAACCGCCAATAAATACAATCTCCTCTCTGCGAACCTGAAGGCACCAAATATTGGTATAAGGACTTTCCAAGGTTTGTAATTCTTTATTGTTAAGATTCAAACTAGCCAAGTGCCAGCTACCATTCTGACTATAAGTACAAAGGATCCGATCAGAAGCCGCAAAACCATAGGTAGAAATGCCAAATACCCAATGAGGATAGGCAAATTCCCCCTCTATTGTAGATAAAGATTCTACTTTACCTGAGTTGGTGCGGCGATAGAGGTGCCACCAACCAAGGCAATCGCTGGAGAAATATAATATTCCATCTGGGGACCATTTAGGTTCCCCAACAGACTCTGTTGGGGAACCAGCTACCAGTTTAAACTCCCTAAGAGTACCATCTTCATGAATATGGGTCAACCACAATTCACTACTATCCCAAGGCATATGAGGATGGTTCCAACTCAACCATGCTAACCTATTTCCATCGGGACTGAGACGAGGGGAAGAGTAAAAATCACTACCCGAAACCAATACTTCCACTGTACCCTGGGACAGATCCACTCCTATCAAAGTATTTTCCGGTTCCGACTGTTGCTTCCTATGGTCTTCACAGACACAAATTAGGCGATTTCTCTTCCAGTCCAGGATAAAATCAGCGTAGCGCAGCTTACTTTCTTCTGTCAGAGGTTGGGGTGGGGTATTGGGGATTTGGCGATAGATACGTCCGTCGGCGAAATTAGAGAAATAAACTGTACCTTTCACTACCAGAAAAGCGCCGCCACCATATTCGTGGACCCGCGTCCGCACATTAAAGTCTGGGGGTGTAACATCTGTTATTTTACCATCTGGAGTGTGTTTTACTAACACATTCCTTCCCCCTTCATTAGGTCGTGTTTCCAACCAATAGATATCTTCTCTGTCTAGGGCAATTGCTGGTAGTCCAATGGTACTAGCAACAATAGAATCTGAAGTAATGGGGGATTTCCAAGAACCAAAGGATGCTGTTTTCATGGTAGAGTCTATTTTTTTATTTAACCGCTGAACGCCGTCAGCGCAGAGGGAGGAAGATATGAGCTATGATAAGCTAAAACCAAAATCTGATTCCAATTTCTGGAGACCAAACCTCGATATTTGCGTCAAGTAGAACCGATCCATCAGGAAATATAACAGCATCCCCAGTCGAAGTATTCAGGTATCGACCTTGTAAGAGTAGGGTCAAACTCTTTGATATTTCCACCTCAAATCCAGCTTTGACTTGAAAAACAAAGCTGGTATCCTCAGCGAATAAATCACTGTTGTCTAAATCTACTTTCACCGATCCAAAACCCACTCCCGGTGAGATGAACAATGCACTTCTCGATTCCTGTTCAAGAGGAAATCTGAATACAGGAGCGACTATAAGACCAAAAAAGGTGTAGGTTCCTTGTCCTTGCGAACCCTCGAATAAGGTTCCTTGCAAATCCGATGATGGAACCTCTCCAGCTCCAGTTCCAGTGATGGGTACAAATTCAGCTTCAAGTGCAAAATTACGCCCCAATAAGCGACCGTAATTCACCGAGAATCCGATTCCTGTCTCTAAATCAACCAACTGATTGAAAATCTCTGAGCCAGTGCTGGGAAAGAATGCTCCTCCAGTCAAGGTTCCATAATTTCTTCCTGTTGGAGTTCCTTCTACAAAGCGATGTTCTTCATCTTGGACGCACTACTGGGTTTTCCCTTGTTTCCGGTGCCCAAATTTGTCGCAACTCCTCGCAATCAGGGTGTTGAGCTTTATAGTAGTAAGCTTGGGGGCTGCACCATATCTCAAAGTCTTCTTTACTGTTGATTTCTTGTGCTAACACTGGTTGAATCAAACCAGCCATTAAAAATATTGAACCTAAAATGGCTTTTTTATTCATGGAAAAAATTAATTTCATTACCCAACCTATTGTACATAACTAGCGATACAATGTCCAGGGTAATTTTGCCACTGTGACTAAAAAGCGATCTGGTGTGAAACACCAGATCTGCTTCCGCAGATCGCTCCCTGCACGGCACTGCGGGGTGGGGCGATCGCCATAAAGAAGCTAATGTTAGTGGTTTCTATTCTGAGTTATTCCTTGTCGAGAAAATCTTGCCCTTGCTGTAATGCAGCGGAGCCAATTTTATACCAGACCCAGCCGACAGCGATCGCCAGGGGTAGAATAACTATTAGGAGTCGCAAGTCCATCTTTGTTTCTCCTTTTCGGATTTATTAAAGTACTTAACCAATCTTAACACACCCTGGGAATATCAGTTACCAGTTATCACGTACTTTGCGGGCGGGGTGGCATCATCGATGGCGGGTGCTCTACTTGTTGGTATACTATGGAAATCAATGACGACTACATTAGATACTAGTAATCTCGTTTTAAAAGATGTTCATGGTCTTCTCCAATTAAAAAGGCAATTTAACAACTCTTTTAATTCTTTACTTGCTCTGGAATCTTTAAATTCAAGAGAGGAACAAGACTTAGAGCAAATACGTCATAATTTTGAGGTATATTATGAAGAAGGTAACTTGTTAGAAGGAGAAGTAAAATTTCTGGTCTTATCTCCTTTAATGTGGTTGGCTGGTTTTTATCATCCCCAGATAAGAATTGCTTTAGAAGAAGGCATTGTCCCCATTAACATTGAAGATAAAGACACCATTATCAGGGGAAGAATGGATATTTTAGCAGTTAACAGAATAGAAGTAAATAGGAACGATACTCCTTTGTGGGTACTGTTAATTGAATCTAAAAGAGGTCGTGTGGATGCTTTAGAAGGTTTGCCCCAGTTACTTACCTATGCTTATTCTAGTTTAGAACATCAAGACTCTGTTTGGGGACTGGCAACTAATGGAAAAAATTATCAATTTGTTTATCTGCAAGAAGGTCATCCTCCTATCTATCAACTTTTACCGGAATTAAATCTGATTCGTTCCGAACATGCTCTTGAATTATTACAGGTTTTGAAAGCAATTTGTCAACAGTGTTTTACTGTATCATGAGTTAGGGAAAGCCTAAATCGGTGCTTTTTCCAGCATGGACGAGAGCTAACTTTTGGTAACGTTCAGCGTGTTCAATTAATTCTACTACTTCCGAGTCGCTAACTTCCCGCAGTGGTTTACCGGGTACCCCTACCACTAGGGATTTGGGGGCTACATCCTTAGTAACAACGCTCCCAGCACCGATAATGCTACCAGCACCTACCCGCACTCCATTCAAGACTACTGCCCCAATGCCGATTAAACAACCCCTTTCAATATAAGCAGAATGAATTACAGCCCGGTGGCCAACGGTAACGAAATCTTCTAAAATAGTAGGCAGTTCGGGATCCCCGTGCAAAATTGCCCCATCTTGGATATTGGTGTTAGCACCAATTTCAATCCGTTCTATATCCCCCCGCACCACAGCACCGTACCACACACTCACCCCGAGACTAAGGGTAACATGACCCATAACCACTGCATTAGGAGCTATAAAAGCAGCTTGAGAGCAATCGGGAGGCTGCCAATATTTAGTTAGTGAAGTTACCATATCTATAGATAGAATCCCTAGTTTATAAGAGAGGCAAGTTAAAGTAAAGATGAATCTAGCTCTACAATACCCTATATTTGGTCCAGAAATTCACTGTCCTCACTGTCACCAGATAATTGCTGCTTTGACTCTGACAGATAGCTATTTGTGTCCTCGTCACGGTGCTTTTGAAGCGGATCCCCAAACGGGAGAACTAATTCATCTCCAGTCTCAAAGACACTGGCGTCTCTGGCAGGATAAATGGTATCAACAGTATACCCACCCTGATGGGATTCGCTTTGAAATTCACGAAGCCTTAGATCGGCTCTATACTGAAGACTATCGAGCCACTAAAATAATTATCGCCCGTCGCTATCGGAAGTTGGTCAGTACTTATTTGGAACTGAACTCTTATTGGAAAGAAGATCCAGATAGCAACAATCTCCAGTTGTATGGCATACCGATAGAATTTAGTCCCGATCCCCCAGAGGCTCCTTGCTGGGAAGTGATTAACTTCCATTTGGAAACAGAAAAAGGGACACCGCAACACTATATTTATTATCATTTATTTGAATAATGATGCACCACGCTGCTATTCGCACCGCTAATATTCATCGGGCGATCGCCTTCTATGAAAAGTTGGGTTTTACTGTAAAAGAGCGCTTTAGTACTGGTTATACCCTCGCTTGCTGGCTGGAGGGTTTGGGGGGTAGGATTGAATTGATGGAAATACCAGAACCAAAACCAGCCCCAGATGCTTTTGGAGACGAGCATTATGTGGGTTATTACCATCTTTCTTTCGATTTGACCCATGTTACTCAAGATTTACCTGGTTGGTTACATGAGTTGAAAGTTAGTTTTGCCAAAGAATCATCACCGTTGCAAGTATTATTAGAACCGCGACAACAAATGATAGGGGATAGGGTTTATGAGGTGGCATTTATTGCCGATAGAGATGGTTTGCCTTTAGAATTTATTCGTGAAATAAACCGCCCAGACGCAGAGAACACAGAGAAGAAGTAGACGTAGTGGACGTGGACTGACACAAGTAGGTTGGGTAGAGCGATAGGGAAACCTAACACAAATCTCCTGGATCGCTCACTCGGGAAAAGCGGTAACATAACTGGATAAGACGCGATAATAATACAATAAAATATTTTTTTGTTATTGGGTATAATTGAATTAGATTACCAAAATCGGTATTATAATTTGATTTGGTGGACAATTCAACAATTGTCACAACCAGAGCAATAATAAGCCAAAACTACTGTTAGGATTAAAGATCTAGAACTGGTAAAGAGCACATGGTTTCAGACAAATTTCGTCATCAACTTCGCCAGGAAATCCAAAAATGGGAAGCTGAAGGACTAATTACTGCCGAATTATCAGCACAATTAGCCCTTCGCTATGAATTCAGGGACTTGGAACGAACTGCCCGCAACCGATTTGTCATGATTTTAATAGGTTTGGGTAGTATTCTCCTGGGTTTGGCAGTAATTACCTTTGTGGCAGCTAATTGGCAGGTTTGGTCGAGAGAATTAAAGGTAGTATTGCTGATGAGTTTATTTGCAGGGGCAAATATAGCTGGTTTCTATCTCTGGCGAGATCCAGCTGAGGGTTGGCGATCGCTTCTGGGAAAGGGATTGTTGCTACTGGGAGGACTGATTTTGGGAGCTAATCTAGCCCTAATGTCCCAAATGTTTCACCAAAGCGGGCCAGTTTATCAACTTTACCTGGTTTGGGGACTGGGAGTGGTGACAATGGCTTATAGCTTACGGTTAACTTTGCTGGCAATTCTGGCTGTGATTTTGACTGCAATTGGCTATACTTGGGGAATTCAAGATTTATTAACTCCCGGTTCTGGCTTTTTTCAGTTAGTCTTAGAACATATGCCTCTACTTGCTAGTTTCCTCTTCCTACCTCTAGCTTATTGGTGTGATTCTTCTTGGCTATTTGGTTTAGGGACAGTATTGGCTATCTTTTCCTTCCAAACCAATCTCATCGTTAATTTAGAAGATTTTCATCCCTTGTCTGGGGTGATGGCTGCGATCGCCTCTGTTGTGGTACCTGCCATCTTGTGGGCACAGGTAGACTTGCCCTTTCACAAACTTGCCCGGAATCTAGCTATCCTCTTCCTGGGGATTCTGTTTTATCTGTTTTCCTTCAATTTCATCTGGGAATCCTCACCTTCCCTAACAGGGGATGACATATCTTGGCACTCGGGATGGTTGATTTTAGTGGATGCTTTTGTTTTTTTCGCGTTTGCCCTTTTCTCTTGGTGGAGACTGGTATTCCGACGGCGACTAGATCTCACTAGCGCTGCCATTGGCATTATGATAGTCATTACAGGATTTCTAGTTTGGTGGCAAGTGAGTGTAGATGCTACTAAAGCAAGTGCTACTGTTATTTTTAACCTGTTTTTGTTCCTCTTAGCAGTGGGTTTAGTGCGCTCGGCCCTATTCTCGGGAAAAAGAAGGGGCTTTTGGGGTGGGATAGTTTTGATAGTGTTGCAACTCTTCTCCCGCATGGTGGAAAAGGATCGCGCTAAGGCGCTAAGGCGCAAAGGGACGCAATTAAGTTACGACTACGGTACAAACTCCTAGTTTACAAATATCCGCGTTTATCTGCGTTCATCTGCGGATACGACACGGGTTTGCTATTCAAAGCGATTGTTTTATTTCTTTGTGGTGTGGGGGTTATCTTCGCTGGACTTTGGTTTGAACGGTATTTGCAAAGCTTTAAGAGAGAGGTGGAATAAAATGAGTGGAAATTCTAATTTACCAGGGTGGCGATTTTTCCTTCCCCTAATCTTCCAAGCAGGACTAATTCTGGCGGTGCCTGGCCAAGCCTTTTATACTTCTATTACAGGGAGAATAGTAATTCTCCAGACTATACCAGTCGATCCCTACGACTTGTTGCGAGGTTATTCTCAAACCCTGAGATACGATATTTCCCAAGTTAATAGCCTAAAGACTATTCCAGGATGGGATAATTTAAATCTTGTCTCTGGGGAGAAATTCTATGTTATTCTAGAAGCACCCAAATCATCTGTATCTGAAGGGAAACTGCCCCCAGCTTGGTTACCTGTGGAAGTAACAAGAGAGCTATCTTCTGATTTACCCGATCATCGGATTGCTTTGCAGGGAGAATACAATTCTCACTGGATTGACTATGGGCTGGAAACCTATTATATGCCAGAAGATAAGCGCAAAGAGATTAATGCCCATATAAGGGAGATACAAAGAGAGGAAGAACGGCAATTTGTGGTAGAAGTGAAGGTGGATAGTAAAGGAAATGCAGTTCCCGTTAGTCTTTGGGTAGGGGAGCGCAATTATCGGTTTTAACCCTGGTAACTGGTTAACTGTACGGGGGTTACTGCTGCTGTTTCCTCAGCTTCTGGAGTCATTTCCCTTGCTGCAATGTCCCCTCCTAAGATAGCTTCTAAGTCTTTAGTTAAATCTAAGCAAGAGATTCCTTTAACTCCCCGTACTTCAAGGCGGACTTCACCGTCTTTTTCCACAAATACATCGATTTCTTGTAGTTCCATTTTAAGTTCCTTTTTGGTTTCACGCAGAGGCCCAGAGGCACAGAGATTTTAAACCATTCGGCGTAATACTAAATGAATTTTTTCTCCTTCTTCTTGTTGTTCGCTTACTAAAGAAAAGCCTTGTGCTTCTAGTTTTGCTTTGGCTGCATGATAAGCATAGCGCTGGTTTAAAGGTTGGAGAAATTTTTGGGAGGTCATGTTTTTTATTCCCCACCAGTCAGCGATTACTTCATAGGAGTCTCCTGTTTTGCGCAAACCAATATCGTACCCAGGACTGTTGGTAGTTATTTTAACTTCTACCTCGGTACGATTACCTTGGTAACCCCGCACCTGGACTTTCCCCTCTTCATAAGTATAACCTAAATCTGTCAATGCTCGCTGCAAATATTCTTTTTCTACTATTTTGGTTTTTATCGTTGTAAAATGAGACATTTTCCCGCGTCTTTACTCCTTAAGTTAATTTTACCACTGGATAATCTCGATGTGTCACTTTTCCGCTTCTCAAATCCCGGGCTGTGATTAAAAGTTGTTTGTTCCCGTTGAGAGAAAATTGGACTTGAAAACACTTTTCCCCTTCCTGGGGTGCTGGTTTAGCAGTCAAGAAGGTGGGATTTTTTTCATTGAGCCAAAAATAATTACGCTCTTCCTCTTCTGAAGGAGTTCGGAAGCTTCTTGACTAAAAGCTCTCTCCCGCAACCCCAACAAATCTTTTAGTACTCCCAAACCCCCCACGTCATCAGGTGTTTCTTGTTGGGTGTAAAACTCCAACGCTCGACTCTCTCGAATAATTTGCTTTTTCTCCTCCATAACCAAGTCTATATCCCGATCATCTAATACTCCGTTGCTAACGATCGCCTTCGCAAATACTCGTTGTCCTTGGGATACAGTCAAACCTAAAGCAGATTGTACCAATTTTTCTTTTCCTAAGGTAGTGAGGTTAAACTTCACCCCTGGTGTTTTTCCTAACTTGTTCAGTACTGCTTCTAACTCATCCTTTTGAGGAAGCGGAAACTCTATTACCACTACTTCATCTTTTAATTCTTCGGGAATTTTGCTAAAAGGGGTTGTCACTACTATGGACTTTTTGCTATACTTGAGTCGTTGAGCTACACTGCGGAGTTTCCGTTTGCATTGAGGATTGGTCCAACAGTCGTGAAAATCCTTCAGGACAAATAAAGTATCATCATCATATTTATCAATTTGTTCTAAAGCAGTCAGGGGATCCCGCGCTGTGGGGACAGAACCTCGCCCTTCCGTGAGAGATTGAAAACCATCAGCTACATCCCAGGTAAGACAGGTCAGTTTATTTTTTTTACATACATTTGTTATTAATTGCAGTACTCTCTCTTCTTCTGGGGTTACTGCCACAATGAGAGTAAAGCGCGATCACTAAGAGTGGCGCTGTCGCGATCGCAGGTAAAGGTCTAATTCAGCTTGAAAGTTTACCATAAATACTTAAGAAAATAATAATCGCAGCTGTAGGTTGGGTTGAGATACGAAACCCAACATAGGTTGGTGTTGTTGGGTAACGCTGGCGCTCTACCCAACCTACGGTTTGGACGGTGCATTGGCGGGAGCAGGGAGCACCTCTACGGGAAAATATTGCTGGTGTGGGAACCTTATTAAATTAAATCACGACTTGATAAACTAATACAAGCACAAATTGTGAGGAAGTGAAGGACAATGAAATTTAGAAAGAGTGTAATTCCCTGGTGGCTATCTTTAATCTTCTGGATCGCCCTAGTAGCACCTGGGGAGGCTCTAGAAGTGCGAGTAGCCATTAAAAAGAATATCCAACAGTTGCAAGTGGGCACTTCCACTCCAGGGGTAGTGAAAGATAGGGCTGGTAGACAACTGGGAAAAATCTCCGAACTGACTGCTTTTAACGTCCGTAAGAGTTATAATAACATATCTATCTCCCAGTGGAATTATCCCCAACTTTGGCTGGAACCCACTCCAGAAGGATACGTTTGGATTGAGAATCGCTGGTATCGAGGAAGGATCCAACTCCTATTAGATGGAAATGGGATTACAGTGGTTAACCATGTGGATTTAGAAGAGTATCTCTACAGCGTTGTGGGGGCTGAAACTCCCTCTAGTTGGCCCCTAGAAGCCTTAAAAGCTCAGGCTGTGGCTGCCCGCTCCTATGCCTTATACAAACAGTCCCGCAGCTCTAACTCATTGTACGACTTGGACAACACTACTGCCAGCCAAGTTTACAAAGGTTTAGATAGCGAATATTATAGCACTGTACAAGCAGTGAATGAAACCGCCGGAGAAGTGATGACTTACAACGGGAAAGTTATCCTGGCGGTTTTTCATTCTTCTTCTGGGGGACACACAGAAAATGTGGAGGATATTTGGAATCATAGTCTACCATATCTGCGGGGAGTGTGGGATTACGACCACAGAGCACCAGTATATCAATGGAGCAAAACCTTTTCCACTTCTGAACTAAATAGTCGTCTTCCTGGAGTAGGGGCGATCCACTCCATGACCATAGAAAGGAAGACCCCTCAAGGGAGAGTAGTAACCATGATGGTTAGAGGGGATCGGGGGGCAAAAAGATTTAGCGGTAGTGAAATTCGTAAAGCGCTCGGTTTGCGCAGCACCCTCTTCACTATTTCTCCCACAGGACAAGGTTTTATCTTCCAGGGAAGGGGTTTCGGTCATGGTGTGGGACTCAGTCAATGGGGTGCCCAATATCTCGCACAGTCCGGTTACAATTATTACCAGATTTTGACTCACTATTATCAAAATATTACCCTAAACCGGATTTGATTTCTTGAGCATTTTCTTCAATTGCTGTGTTACCATGGGAAATTATGTTGACGGCTCAATGAGGAAAGATTTATTATGACCCAGGCGACTATCACAAAAACACCATCTATCACTCCCACTTTCACCAAGCTGGTTTCCAAAGAAGGGGGCACCGAATATCCCCTAGAAGCAATTCATATTTGCGAAGAGACCTTTGCTCCCCTAGAAGTAGCCTATGACTATGATACCATTCGCAACCTAGTCAGTCGCGCTACCATTGAAGCAGGACCAAACTCCATATGGCGCTATCGTCATTTTCTCCCAGTTACCAGTGAAAACCCCATTGACGTGGGAACGGGGATGACTCCCTTACTTAAATCCCATCGTTTAGCCCGTCGTTTGGGTCTGAAAAACCTCTATATTAAAAACGATGCTGTGAACATGCCCACTCTCAGCTTCAAGGATAGAGTGGTGTCCGTAGCCCTTACCCGGGCCAGGGAGTTAGGTTTCTCCACTGTTTCCTGCGCTAGTACGGGGAATTTAGCTAACTCTACCGCAGCCATCGCCGCTCGTGCTGGTTTAGACTGCTATGTTTTCATTCCCGCAGACTTAGAAGCTGGCAAAATCCTGGGTACTCTCATTTATAATCCCACAGTCATGGCTGTTAAAGGTAATTATGACCAAGTTAACCGTCTCTGCTCAGAAGTGGGCAATACCTACGGTTGGGGCTTTGTAAATATCAACCTCCGTCCCTATTACTCAGAAGGTTCTAAAACCCTTGCCTTTGAAGTAGCGGAACAATTAGGGTGGAAACTTCCAGACCATATCGTTGCCCCCTTAGCGTCCGGTTCTCTCTACACCAAGATTTATAAGGGCTTCCAAGAGTTTGTCAAGGTGGGTTTAGTGGAAGATAAACCAGTGCGTTTTAGCGGTGCTCAAGCAGAAGGCTGTTCTCCCATCGCCACTGCTTTTAAGGAAGGACGGGATTTTGTCACCCCAGTTAAGCCCAATACTATCGCTAAATCCATTGCTATCGGCAACCCTGCGGACGGTATTTATGCTTTAGATATAGCCAGCAAAACCCAAGGAGAACTGGAAAGTGCTACAGATAAAGAAATTATCGAGGGAATTCAACTGTTAGCAGAAACGGAGGGTATTTTCACCGAAACTGCTGGGGGGACTACTATTGCTGTGTTGAAGAAGTTAGTGGAAGCTGGTAAAATAGACCCGGAGGAGACTACTGTAGCTTATATTACTGGTAACGGACTGAAGACCACGGAAGCAGTGCAAGGTTATATCGGCGAACCCCTAACCATCGAACCGAAGCTGGCTAGTTTCGAGCGAGCATTAGAACGGTCTCGCACTCTCGAACGGCTGGATTGGCAACAAATTTCAGTGTAACAATTACCATGTAGGGGCGCAAGGCTTGCGCCCACCCTTGTTCACTCCGCCCATACCACAATCAAAAATCTATAATCAAGAACAAAATGGCTGTCAAAGTTTTAGTTCCAAATACCCTGCAAAAGTTCACCAAAGAAGCAACTGTGCAATGCTCTGAAGTTGCTAGTATTGAACAATTAGTTTCCACCCTAGAAAGTGATTTCCCCGGGATAAAATCTCGGTTGTGCGATGAAAAAGGTCAACTGCGTCGCTTTGTTAATTTCTATGTTAATGAAGAAGACATTCGCTTTCTTCAAGGGAAGGAAACCGCATTAAAAGATGGGGATGAAGTTAGCATTATACCAGCAGTTGCTGGAGGCTAACCTCAACTGCTGTTGGTGCGTTACGCTGTTGGCGTGACCCCAAATACTGTTCAGAACTGAGAAAAGAATAGCGGACTAGCGGGACTTAAACGATGTTTGGGCTTAAATTTTGTTTAAGTCCCATTAGGAAGCTAAATTTTGACAAGATGAATGGAAAAAATTAGAGTGTAACTGATGGCTTTTATATCTATGCTACAGGATTTTGATAAACATATACCATTGGTCGGTGATCTAACACATAAAAGCCCACTTGGCTTTCAATTAAGCCGAGGATTGATTGAGGGGTTTAATGCATTACAACTGGCAATTGTAGAAGTCTATATCAATGGTGTAGAAATACCTAATTTTGTCTTGCAAGGTATTATGGATACCTGTATGCCTATATTGATCAAGTTTTTACCTTCGTTGTTTGTCCCTTATGAATGGGTACTAGAGGAAACGGAGCATCTTGCCGAGGGGTCTCATGAGTTAATAAAAATTCAGTACAACCTTCCTCAAAAGATGTTTAGTCTGATGTTAGGTGACGGACCACTCATTTATCCTAAATATACTGTTGGTCTTTGGGAAAAAGGGGCGCTTAACCTTGAACAGGCTCAAACCCAAATGATCGATGATATGATTGAGAAAGTGGGTATCAAAGACGGCGATCGCATTCTAGAAATTGGTTGTGGTTGGGGTTGTGTGGCAAATTACATTCTCTCCAAATTTCCAAATATCGAGTTTACAGGCTTAAATTTAAGCGGGGAGCAATGCAAGTACATCCGCAGGAGAATTCAGGATCAGGAAAGTTACCTCAGCTCGCCTCGATTTATGTTATACGAGCAGGATTTTAATGATATAGAATTCGACCAAAAATTTGACGTAATTTTCTCATTGGGTGTTTTTGAGCATATTGGTAATTTAACTAAGTCATTCTCAAAATTAGCATCCTTCTTAAAGGATGATGGTTATGTTTTTACGCATATTATGACAATCCGTGCTACAAATAATATATCTAGCGTTTTTACACATAAATATATTTTTTCCCATGGTCGTTTGTGGAATTATGATGCTATTCCTGCCCATAACCAAGATTTAAAAACCATTAAACGGTGGTATATAAATGGAATGAATTATTCTCGAACATTTGCGAGCTGGTTGAATAACTTTGACAAATATCAAGCAGAGATCAGTACATTAGATTATGGTTGTGACTATGCTAAGTTTCGTAGGATCTGGCGGCTGTATTTGCTGTGGTTCTCGCGCAATTTTGCTATCTGGGATATCCATCTGGTCGCTCTATTCGCCGTGTGGTCAGGATTCACTTAGTTTGGTTCGGAGTTTCGCTATGTTTAATCAGTTACTTTGGTTAGGATTAGTGTGGGATTTAAAAACCCCAACATGTAAGAAAAATATGCCCTCCCATGATCGTAATGTCAGCCTCAAAGCCCATCGGGATTGAGCGGGAGAAATGAAACTGTCAGAACTGGGTTCTCGTATTCAGAATAAATTTGATAATGATTGTATACACAACAGTTTTTTTAGCCATCTTGACCTTCGAGGTTTTGCTGTTCTTGCTGCTGACCTCAATGCCATCGCTCGGGACATGGGGAAAAGATGCTGTCGATGCATGTACCAAAGCCCCGATGCTGGACTGGTTATTATCCTTTATAATATTGGTTCCTTGGTTGATAGGTGGTCTAACTGTGCGATGGGGGGGCATTGTGGCAAGCCTTCTTGCCCAGGTCTTGGCGATGCAGTTATGGATTTTTTACCACGAGTTCCTGAACCGCAATGTTGCACCTGGCTCCCGTATCGCCCGTTTCCATAGCCAGCGCATTGGGTGGTGGCGTAATCACTTGGCGTTGTGGGTGACCTCGATTATCGTGCCCGTATTTTTTCTGCTCCGGTTCTCAGAGGTTTTCGTCTATCCAATGCTAATTTGGTTACTTGGGTTTCCCAAATACAAGCACAGTGATTGGGTCAATGTTAGTCGTCACAAGTTTGAAGGATTGGTCGGACACGATCTGATTTGGTGTCTTTACTGTGACTGGATGACGGGTGTGTACTCCCTCGGTGCCGAAATGTTACGCAACGTTGAATCATTTTGGTGCCCAATCAAATTTTACGATGGTAAAAAGTGTGAAAACTGTCGGCTTGACTTCCCCGATCTAGAAGGTGGATGGGTTGACGCTGACGGAACGATGAATGATGTGGAACAAGTCTTGAATCAAATGTATGACGATCGCCATAGATCATGGTTCGGTCATCCAGAACGTCACCAAGATCAAGTCTAGCACTTCCCTAACCCCTGCTTCCTTGAGGGTAGCGACAACTGTTGACCGTCGGCTGTTCGTTGAGACTGAGAGGGTGTTCTAATTTTTCTCTTCCACCGTATCCGGATCCCTATTCTCTTCTTCGCAAGGACTGAAACCTCTCTGGGTGCTTGTGGAGCAAATAGCTTAAGTCTGTGGCTGGTTGGTGAGTACTGGTGATAGTAGCATTGGTGGGCGATGCCTACAAGAGAATTGATACGATCGGCAAAATGTAGGGGCACTGTTGGGGTAAAAAATCATGAGAAGAGTAGGGAATAGCCTGGGGTTTCAACCCCAGGAGGGGAGTAATTGAAACCCGGTCGGGGTTTTATAAAGGGCGCGCCGCTTGGTGGGCAATGCCCACCCTACAGACGAGGATCCACAGGTTCACTCTCCAATGCAAGAATAGCAAAGACACATTCATGAACCCGACGCAAAGGTTCCCGTTCCACAAATCGCTCCAAAGCTTCCATACCCAAACAAAACTCTTTCAATGCTAAACTCCGCTTCCTCGATAACCCTCTCTGACGCAACCGCTCCAAATTCTCTGAGATAGTATATTCCAAACCATAGATAATCCGCAAATATTCCTGACCGCGACATTTCAATGCTGGTTGCATTAACCCCCGTTTGCTTTTAGCTATAAAAGACAAAGGTTTAACTACCATTCCTTCTCCTCCCGCAGCAGTAAGTTCCTCCCACCACTTAATTGCTTCTGCTTCCGACTCTGGATTTTTGGTATCCACTACCTTATACTCAGTTGGTGTCATTAACAAGGGGTCAGTGCAACAGATTTGCCCTAATATATTCAGATGCCAAAGATGGTCTTTATCCCGGTAAACTGCCCCCTCCGTGGCTAACAGGTGGAACGGAGCTAACTTTAAGTCCTCAATACCATTCACTTCCCAACAATAAGGACGGTATGCTTGTACATATCGTTGGGCTAACTGCTCCTTCTCCTGATAGCGAGTTAAAATCTCCCCCACATTTAAACCCCGCACCGCACCTTGTTGGAGCAAAGAAACAGCAGAAGACAGAGCAACCCGTGCAGCTACCCCCACTGCTGCATATTGTTCTCGAATCAGTTCCTCAGCTTTCACAGACCAAGGCATGATTTCGCAGTCCAAACAAACCCAGTCCGTCTCAAAATCCTCCCAAAATCCACCCTTTGTCAGTGCTCCTTGTAATTGAGTTAGTACTTCCTGTTCCAGTTTTGGATTCTTAAAGAAACGCCTTCCTGTACGACTATAGCAAATGCCAATGCCCTCGTCAACTACCCCAAATCGCCGTTGTGCCGCCTCCTCATGCCGACAAACTATAACTATCCCCCGGGAACCCATATGCTTTTCTTCGCAAATTACTTGAGAGACACCCAGACGACGATAATAAGCAAAAGCTTCTGTGGGATATTCCAATAAACCAGGTTTACTGGAAGTTTCCGAAGGTGACATGGTTGGAGGTAAATATATCAGCCACTTGGGATTAACTGCAAATCGACTCATGACTTCCAAGGCAGTCCTAGCATTTTCTTCCCGAATAGTTACCCTAGGTCCCAGTCTGGTCTCTATGGTCCTTTTAACCAACAAGTCTTCCAACTCTAACACATCGTCCAACTGCTGTTGGGTGGTAAGTAAAGAGGGAGTAACTTTTGCCAGTAAAAAAGGCTTCACTGGTTCAGAATAGGTTCTCCCAGCAGCAACAGAAACCAGTTCCTTTTCCGGGTAGCGCAGTGCAGTCAACTTCCCCCCAAAGACGCAACCCGTATCGATATCGATGGTATTATTGAGCCATTCTGGTTCGGGAACGGGGGTATGACCGTACACAACCAGAGCTTGACCCCGATATTCTTTCGCCCACTCATAGCGCACTGGTAAACCAAACTCGTCAGTTTCCCCAGTTGTTTCCCCATAGAGAGCAAAGCTGCGGACTTGTCCCGAACCCCTACCCTGCATGGACTCTTTCATTCCTGCATGGGCTACTACTAATTTACCTTGGTCCAAGACGTAGTGACTGACGATACTGTTCAGAAAGGCAGCAATAGACTGCTTAAACTCTTCGGAAAGGGGTTCCAACTCTGCTAAAGTCTGGGCTAAACCGTGTTTAACTTGTACATTTCTGCCTTCCAGCTTCCGCACCAACTTCATATCATGGTTTCCAGGAACGCACAAAGCACTGCCCAATTCCACCATATTCCGCACTAATTTAAGGGTAGCCAGGATTTTTGGTCCCCTGTCCACTAAATCCCCCAAGAAGACTGCTTTACGCCCCTCTGAGTGATGATATACCGGGCCATACCAACCAGAACCAGGGTTGGGATGGGCAGTTATTTGGTATCCTAGGTTTTGCAGTAGAGCTTCCAGTTCATCATAGCAACCATGAATGTCCCCGATAATATCAAAAGGACCATGTTCCTGACGTAAATTATTCCAAAGTGGCTGACGATGAATAGAAATCTTATCTATTTCTTCTACAGAAGAGAGGATATAATGGTAGCGGAAGCCTTCCCGTTTCAGCTTATTTAACCCTCGACGCAAATATTGACTCTGACTGTGAACTACCTGGGGACCGAACTGGCGCTCTGGACGATTTTTGTTCCGTTCGTGACAGAGTTTTGGTGGTAAATTAAAGGCTATTGCCACACTAAAGAAGTGGTATTGCTTGGCCAAGTTTAACAGCAGTTTCCGGTCCTCTGTTTTCACATTAGTAGCGTCTATTACGGTCAAACGACCCCCTGCTAAACGTTTGGCAGCGATAAAATGGAGAACCTCAAAAGCATCTTTAGTAGCTCCCTGATCCGTTTCATCGTCCGATACCAACCCTCGACAAGTATCAGAAGAAATAACCTCCGTGGGTTGGAAGTGTTTCCGAGCAAAAGTAGATTTACCGGAACCGGAAACACCAATGAGGACAATAAGGGAGAGTTCGGGAATTTTGATATCCATTTAATCATCAACCTCAATTAATTCGACTTCCATAGAACTGCGAAATTCTGTCAAAACATGTGCTAAATTAAACTCGGGGTATTCCTCGAACAAAACTAGAATGGGATTATCTTCCTCACTATAGTATACCTCCCATGGTTCCTCCTCATTAATCAAATTCTCATACTCTGGGAACTTCCCATAACATCTCACATTCTCCCAGGGCAACCACTCTTTTGGGTCTCTGTAGAAGTCAAGATAGGTCAAAAGGGGAATTTCCTCATAGATAATATCACAGTAGTCATGCAGTAATGCCATTAAATCAGGAGGTAGAGGGTTTCTCAGCTTCAGCCAAAATGCCATTTCATAGTCATAGGAGTTATCCAGAAACCGTCTTTTTCCCACCACTAGACAGCGAAACTTAACCCCTAAATCACATTGATATCTTCTGTTAACCTCTGCCTCCCATTGCTCGACTTTAGGAACCATGTCGTGCAATAATATATCTGGAATCTCATTATCCATAAAAAATCACGTTCTGGGAAGATAAAAATCATGCTTCCTTCCTTTTTTCTTACGCTTACCCATAATGCTTTCTTCAATCCTAGTGCTATCAGACTCAATTAATCCTGCTTCCATAGAACTGCGAAATTCTGCCAAAGCATCTGCTAAATTAAACACGGGATATTGCTCGAACATCCTTAAAATCGGATTTTCTTCCTCAGGATAATCCACGTAATCATACCATGCACCTTCTTCTTTGTAACTTGGAGTCCAAACTGGTAAGTCCCTAAAACAGCTCACATGGTCCCAAGGCAAACTATGGGCATCTCCGTGATATCTGTACAAGTCAAGATAGGTCAAAAAGGGAATTACTTCAAAAATAGTCTCACGGTGTTCATTTATTAATGCCATTAAATCAGGGGAAGGTTGCTTCAGCTTGAGCCAAAATGCCATTGCATAGCAGTCCTGGTTCAACCTGGATTTTTTTGGGGCTTTTCGAGACACTAGATAGCTAAACTTAAACTCCAAAGCAAAATCTAGATATCTTCCTTCAACCTCCTCGCACCATTCCTGTACTTGAGGAACCATATCATGGAAAAGCTTGGGAATAAAATTGTCCTTTCAAGCCCGCCTAAAGAGAGTATAATCATGATATTTGCCCCTATTATTCCCTTTTTTCTTCCGCTTACCCATAGTTATTTCTCAACGGTGATAAATTATTATAATTTTACATTATCCTTTTGAGAAGAATAATGCAACTTCAGAGTGGAATTTTCTAATCTCCCTGATTTCCTCGAATCAAATAGCGTACTTCTTCCAGCAAAACATTAAATCTCTCATCGTTTTCTGCTTGTCTCTGTTTGGTTAACTCTATTTCTCGTTCATGTTGAGCTGCTACTTGTAATAATGCTTGAGCGGTGACTCTTAAACCATCTACACTATCCCTTACCTCTGTAATGCCCTCCCGCATCTCGGTCATGCCCTCCCGCATCTCGGTCACGCTTGAAGCTAACTCATCGAGCATTTCATCGTTCCAACGTTTTACTGCCATTTTCTCTCCTCAATCCTACTCTGATTACTTTGTAAATACCCTCGTGCCCATTGCTATTCCCCTGGATTTTCTAATCTCCCTGATTTCCTCGAATCAAATAGCGTACTTCTTCCAGCAAAACATTAAACCTCTCATCATTTTCTGCTTGT
>JACONB010000015.1 GCA_014323965.1 Prochloron sp. SP5CPC1
AATCTCTCCGTTTAAACCCCGTTACTCCATGAGTGGCGAAATTATCTCTGACACGCCATAGCCAAAAGGCAAGCAGGCAGATATTGGTACTCTTTGCTTACCAATATGTGGAATCGTAGCCCTGCCGGGGGACAGGAACCATCCGGCACCAGCAAATGAAAACTAAGTGACACAACAGGAGAGAGCCAAACAGGGTCTAACGGGAGGTCGATAACCGTTAGTAAGCCGAAGGCAACGAAGGCAGAACACCCGGTCGGGTAAAGGATGAGTGAAAAAGCGAATGCCTTGCTGTAATGGCAGGGATAGGGATTCAAGATTTGTCCCCGACCTCAAGGAATAGCGGACTTCACTTGGGTCTTATACGGACATAAAAGACAACTAGGAACCAAACTAAAAGAAAAGTTAGATGATAGCTACGAAGCTAGAAAATGGACCTAAAGGACAATTGGAAGAGTGGGGCGACATTCATTGGCGTCGTGTTCGGAAGATTGTTAGAAACTTACGCGGTCGGATATTCCGTGCTCAAAAGCTTGGACTGTGGAAGCTACTCGTGCGACTACAGAAACTAATGAAAAGATGTCGGTCGAATCTATTACTGAGCATCAGACAAATCACACAGGTTAACGCCGGAAAGCACACAGCTGGGATAGATAAGGAGGTAATAAAGACCCCAGCACGGCGTGTGGAACTTGCCAACGAGTGGGTGATGCCAAAGGCAAAACCCGCAAAGAGGGTATATATACCCAAAGCGAATGGTAAGAAACGTCCTCTCGGAATCCCTTGGCGAAGCAACCGCCCTTGGCGTCCCGTGAGGGATAGAGTCGCTCAAGCAATAGTCAAGAATGCGATGGAACCCGAATGGGAAGCCCAGTTTGAGGCCAACTCCTATGGTTTCGGACCCGGTCGTAGTTGCCACGACGCCGTAGCACAATGTTACAATAGGCTAAGTGGAGACTATAAAAAAAAGAACGGAAAGTGGGTAAGAAAAGACAGATGGGTTTTGGACGCTGATATCAAGGGCTTCTTTGACAACATTGACCATGAGTCCATCCTGAAAGCTACCAGAAGTAATACCTGGGTAGAAGGATGGTTAAAAGCTGGACTTGTCGGAAGTAAGAAGGGATACTTCCTAACTGAAAAAGGAACTCCACAGGGTGGCGTAATCGGTCCTCTACTTGCAAACATGGGACTCCACGGGTTGGAGAAATACATCCAAAAATGTAACTCAAAGGTAGGCGTCATCAGATACGCAGACGATTTCGTCGTAACTGCGAGAGATAAGGAATCTCTGGAGAAACTGAAAATTCAGATAAATCAATGGTTATCAAAACGAGGTCTTGGGATTAGCGAGGAGAAGACAAGGATAGTACATATCAGCGACGGGTTGGATTTCCTGGGATTTAACCTGCGGCAGTATGAAGTCAAAGGCAGCGACGGCATCCTAAGGGATAAGTTGCTCATAAAACCTATGAAGTCAAAGGTAGTAAATTTCTGCAAGAAAGTCGGTGAAACCATCGACAGCATGAAAACGGAATCCCCGAAGCAGGTCATCCGTAAGCTGGAGCCACTTCTCAGAGGTTTTGCTAACTACTACAGAGGAGTATGCAGCAAAGAAACTTTCAACTACATCAGTCACCGCCTATGGTGGTACCTCTGGCGTTGGGCAAAGAGACGGCACCCCAACAAAAGCAAAAATTGGGTCAAGAATAAATATTTCCGCATCATCTTCCGAAAGGAAGGGGGCAAAAGAGACTGGGTATTCTTCTATGAGGATAGAGATAGAAAAAGTCATGAAATAATTCATGACCTTTTCGATGTAAAATCTATTCCTATAGTAAGACATATCAAGGTAAAGGGAACTAATTCCAAAGACGACCCGGAATTGGTGGAATATTGGGAAAAAAGGCAGACTAAGTCTGGTAATAAACGGTGGGCTAAAGATTCAAAATATGAGTCAATAGCCATCGCACAGGACTGGAAATGCCTAGTTTGTCATGACCACTTGTTCAATGGTGAGGAAATCGAAACCCATCACATAGTACCTGTGGCAGAAGGAGGCTCTGACGACGTGAGCAATCTGAGGCATCTGCACAAATCGTGTCACAAGCAGGTACATTCAAAGAAATCCAAGCAAGTAGGACTTGAAGTAAGGCTTGAGCCGGATGATTGGAAACAGTCAAGTCCGGTTCTTAGGGGAGGGGAGGGAAGTGATTCCTGAACCTTACCCGACTTAAAAACGAGGGCGACGGAGAGAAGAATGATTCTCACAAATTTTGTATGTAAGATTAAAGTAACCACATTCAAGGTTAGAACAACAGTCACTAGTCTTCTTGCACCTGAACCGAATAAATTGACAACCTCCCGTAATATTCTCCAGCTCCTGGGCGGACAAAAGACGTTCCCGAGCAGGCAGGTCAACCAGGGAAAGATTGAATTTGGTGGACGTAGGTATCAAAGACATATTTTTAGCCTCCATTATTATAATCACAAAAAAGTCAATTTCCCTGAGAATGAGATTAGAATCTTTGTAAGGATTTATGTAAAGACAACCCCGAGCACTTTTGGTGTTATAATTATGAAGAGGAACCAGGAGGTAGACGTCGGTAAATGGTAACAACTAAAGAAAGAACAGCAGTTGTAAGGGAAGAAGATATAGCTACCCTAGATAACTTTGCGGACAAGAAACTCCAAGAAGCAACGGAGTTATCGGAAGTAATGGCAGTGGATCCCCCCTTAGTGCAAAGGGGAGGTATCTATCTCATTGGTGGGCTGCTCGCCGTAACTCTTTCCCTCCTTTATTTTGGCAAAGTTCCCGTGTGGGCAAAAGCTAAAGGCAGTATCATCCCAGAAGGGGAAAGCATTCCCGTGCAAGCCCTTCAAGGGGGGGTAGTGAGGTCAGTATTAGCCCGAGTGGGGGATCGGCTAACGAAAAACGCCCCCCTCCTCACCTTGGATACCTCCCAGGCTAATGCAGATTTGAACCAACTCCAGGGACGACTAAATATCCGGCAAAAACGTCTCCAGGGGTTACAACAGGACAAAACCCTAATAGAAACCATTCTCGCAGTCCCAGAAACCTTCCTAGCCCAGGAGCAAACCGTAAATTTCCATGATAGCAACCTGCTCCAAACTATCTACTCCCTCAGAAGAGCGAAAACAGAATTAACCCAAGCCACAGCAGCCCTAGATCAAGACTTAGCAGCCCAAAAAGGGCAGCTCAAACAGGAAATAGAACTATCCCGCCAGCGACTCACCCTCCTGTACCAGCAAAAAGAGCTAGGGATCGCCAACCTAAAAAAGATGAAACCAATTTAGTTACCAGAAAGCAACTCCTAGCCGAAACCCGAGAATTATCAGAGAAGCGCTTACTCTCTCAGCTAGAAATAGGTCACCAGAATGTCGCTCTTATGGAGAAGCATAAAGAATTAGCTATCCTGAACTTAGAGCAAGACGAACTAGACTTACGGGGTAAAAATAAACGGTTAGAGGAGTCTCGTCAATTAGCCGAAGAAGGATTTCTCTCCCAATTAGACTTAGAAGCAGAAGAAGAGCGCTATCGTTCAGCCCAAATGGCGTTATCCGAAAGCCACAAGCAAATAGAAAGGCAAGAAATTGAAATTGCCAACGAAAGATCCCGTTTGGGGGAAATAGAATTAGAACTATTGGGACTACAAGAAGATCGGGAAAGCATTCGCCAAGCGGAATTAGCCCTACAAGACAGCCGCCAGCAACTGGAACAACAAGAGATTGACATTGGCAACGAGGAACTCCGGCTAGCTGAACTGGAAATTCAATTAGGAGCTGCCGCAGCCCAGCCTTCCCAGCAATATGAACAAGCTCGTACCAATTATAAGCAAAATCTGGACAACCTAAATCAGAATCTGGTTACGATGGAAAGGGAAATCAAAACAGTGGCAGCGGAAATAGCTAACCAGATAGAACAAATCAAATTAACCCAAAGCAATCTGGACTATGCTAATGTGAGAATGCCCTTAGAGGACTTAGTGGGTCAACTGAACGTCAAGAATACAGGAGAATTAGTATCCAGTGGCACCGTAGTAGGGGTAGTCATTCCCCAGGGAACACCTTTAATCATAAATGCTTCCGTACCCAACAAAGACATTGGTTTTATCAAGGAAGGCTCCGACGCTAGGCTGAAAGTAGATGCTTATCCTTACCAACAGTTTGGTACCATACCCGCTAAAGTGAGACAAGTTTTCCCCAACGTGGGAGACGAAGAAAACTTCACTATTACCTTGGAATTACTCCAAGATACCATCAAAGCAGGGGGACAAACAATTAATTTATTTCCCGGACTGACTGTGGAAGCGGAAGTAAAAACGAGAAAACAACGTCTCTTCGAGCTTTTATTAAACAGTGGAAAAAAGAAGGAGGGTTAGGGGGGTTTCACGCAGAGGCGCAGAGGCGCGGAGAGGGAACCTCTCTCTTCTCTGTGTCCTCTGCGTCTCTGTGGTTAAATAAAAAAAGAATAACAAAGAACATTGAATATTTTAACTGTCATACTGCTCGTTATAATCTCCTATTTTACCTTTCATGAAGCAGCAAAAGCAGAAATAGGAAATAATTCAGGAAACAAACACCAAAAATAGCAGAGAAATTGAACTAAATCTCCAACAGCTAATCATCTTAGCATTAAAAAATAATAGAGATCTCAAAAATGCCTACCTGGAGAGGATCGCCCAGCAAGTTGACTCAGAGGTGGCAGAAGATGTATTTGTCCCTGATTTTACCCCCACACTCTCTATCCAATATACTGGCAATGGAACGGAAGTGGGGGGAATAGACACAAGCAATAATAACACCTCATTGAACTTATCCACAACCCTATCCCTGAGAATACCCACTGGAGGAACCTTTAATTTTAGTTGGAACGCTAACCAAGTCTTAAGGAATACCAGCACTAGGGGCACCAACACCAATCAAGATCAATTTAGTCAAAATCTCCAACTGAGTTTCAACCAACCCCTGTTAAGAGGAGGGGGTACTCAGGTAAATAAAGCACCAGTAAAAATAGCTCGATTACAGGAATCTGCTAATATCCAGTCCTTAAAATCCACCCTTATTAATACCATTACCTCCTCTATCCTCGCTTACCGCAATTTACTCCAAGCGAAAGAAATCGTTGCCATTGAAAAACAATCCCTGGAAAGAGCGAAAGAATTTCTAGAAATCAACCAACGGTTAATTGAAGCTGGGAGAAGGGCACCAGTGGAAATAGTTCAGAGTCAAACCCAAGTAGCGAACAGGGAAGTAATCTTGCTTCAAGCGGAGAACAATTTTGAGTCTTCCATGCTGAATTTGATTCAAATTCTGGATATAGACAAGAGTTTTCGCATTATCCCTACAGAAACTATAGCTGTCCAACCCAATGCTTTAGAAGTAGAACAACTCATAACGCTAGTTTTTGCCAATCGCCCGGATTATTTGCGGGCTCAGTTAAATCAGGAAATCGCTCAACAAACACTATTACAGGCAAAAAACAACAGACTCTGGGATTTGAACTTAAATACCAGATATCGTCGCACATTACAATCGGGCAATTCGGATCAGCAGGAAGATGAATGGACTGTAGGAGCTAACTTAAGTAGAACCTTGGGGGATCGCCCGCCAACAGCAATTTATTCGCAGCCAGGTTAACCTAAATCAAGCAACTAATACCTTAGCAGATATCCGGGACCAAATAGAAATTGAAGTAATCGACCAAATTAGGCAAATTAATTTGAGCTTCAAGCAGATACAATTAGCTATTCAAGCCCGAGAATTATCCGAACAACAGTTGGAAGTAGAAAGAAGACAACTTAACTTAGGTAGGTCTTCCATTTTTCAGAGCGACCTAGCTGCGGCGCGCAATAACGAACTAGCGGCGAAAATTAACTATCTCAATGCCTTAACTAACCTGGATAGCACCCTCGGTACTACTTTAAATACTTGGAAGGTAACTATTGAAGAAAGGAAATAGTAGGGTGGGCATTGCCCACCTAGCGGGGGTATAACCAATTCTCTGATCGCAACCCCCCAACCTGGCCCAATATGGTAAAATTTGGTATTATATTTCATCACTCAATAAATTAATCCATTCTTGTCTACTCAACCCTTTGATTCCTTCTCGAAGCAACTGTACGAAAGCCTCCTACACGAGAACTTTGGTAGAGTACAAACTTCCCTCGAAGTACCTGGAGAGTCATTGTTTATCGACGTAGTCTTCACTCCGAGCAAGAACCCCACTGGCGTGCCGCTTCGCGGATCCCTGCGGGATCGTCCTATCTTAGGATTACTCCGTCAAGCGATCCAGCGTCCCTGTATTTTTGAAACTTATCGCAATCCCCCCGGAACCCATGACACTAACACCTGTATACTCAAACGCACCTGGTATCTTTTGGAATTGCGCCGTCGAGCTAAAAGAGCCAACCAGCCCTTCACCCCAGAAGATGAGCCACAACTATGGATCGTCACTCCCACCGCCAGTAAGCACTTTCTTCGCGAATTTGGTGCTACGCCTCGAAAAGACTGGCCCCAAGGAGTCTATTGGCTGGCTCCAGCGCTGCACACAGCGATTATCGTCGTTCATCAACTCCCCATAGAACCGGATACTCTCTGGTTGAGACTCTTGGGAAAAGGACGAGTCCAGACAAATGCCATTAAAGAAGTCCTTGCTATGTCCCAGGGCGATCCCTTGCGAAACGACGCGCTAAAATTACTATCAAATTGGAAAATCATTGAGATAGTCTCTCCAGAACTTGAACAAACAGATAAGGAGTTTACTATGGCACTATCACAAGCCTACCTAGAGTGGGAAAAAAAAGTCGAACAACGAGGTAAGCAAGAAGGTAAGCAAGAAGGTAAGCAAGAAGTAGCCCGAGCTATGCTTCGCAGTGGCATGAGTCAGTCGCTGATTGCTCAGTTTACTGGACTTTCATTACAGCAAATCGAAGAACTACAAAAAAATTAAACCTACAGATTGAGTTGTTGAGTACTTAAATAATAGTACAGCCCTTTCTTTGCCATCAGTTCCTCATGAGTTCCCTGTTCCAGCATATTCCCCCGATCGATGACCACAATCAAATCCGCATTGCGCACAGTGGAAAGGCGGTGGGCGATGGTAAAGATAGTGCGATCGCCAAACACTTCATCGATATTATCCAGAATCAAACTTTCCGACTCATTATCCAAAGCACTAGTAGCTTCATCTAAAATCAGAACCTGGGGCTGGCGGATCAAAGCACGGGCGATGGCAATGCGCTGCCTTTGCCCCCCACTCAGATTAGTTCCCTGCTCCTGGACTATGGTATCATATCTCTTGGGAAAATCTCTAATAAACTGGTGGGCATTAGCCCATTTCGCTGCTGCGATAATCTCCTCAGGAGAAGCTTCCGGTTTTCCTTGGACAATGTTTTCCCGAATCGTTCCCTTAAAGAGATGGCTTTGTTGAGGAACAACCCCTATTTGCTCCCGCAGAGAAGGGAGCCAAACATCATCCAAATCAAAACCATCCAAGTAAATTTTCCCCGAAGTGGGACCATAGAACCCCAATAAAAGCTTAATTAAAGTGGATTTACCCGAACCGCTGCGACCCACAAAGGCGATTCTTTGTCCTGGTGTCACTTCCAGACTAAAATTTTGCACAATATTATTTTTACTGTCTTGCTGATAGCGAAAAGTAACATTCTCAAAGCGAACATATCCCCGAACCGGGGGCAACTGGATCTTCTTTTGAGCTGCTGCTACACTCAGTTCCGGTTTGCTTTCAAACACATCATTCAGCCTTTTCACCCCGTTCAGGGTTTCCTGAAAGATATCCCATACTCCCACCAATTGAGTAATCGGTGCAGAAAAGCTTTTAGTCAAAGTGGTAAAAGCCACCAACCCTCCAATAGTGAGTTCATTCTGCAACACCAACAAACTACCATAGAACAACACCGCCACATCGCTCAAATTCACCACCAAACCTCGCGCCAAGGCGCTAAGGCGCAAAGGGACGCAATTACACCCCTGCTGCGGGATGGCACCGTCTCCTCCCCATCCTTCGCGGGCTTTGCGTCTTTGCGTGACCCAAACTGCTGGCCAAATTAGAGATAATGCCTAAGTTGAGACTTTGCAAATAGGCATTAGTAAAACGAAGGTACCGGTTTTCCCCCTGCCAGCGGGTCCAATGCTCAATACTCAGAGTCTTAATGGTACTCAACCCACTAATAGACTCAATTAGAAAACTCTCCAGTTCAGCTCCCTTTTGGAAAACATCCCGGTAAGTGCGCTGTAGCCGTGGGGAAACCCATTGAATATTAATTAGGTGTAAAATTAAGAAACCACTGGCCACCAGAGTGAGGGAGAGATTCAAAGAGAACATCAGCCCAAAATACAACAGAGCAGAAAACACACTCAGGAAAGTTTGCAGGCCAATATCCGTCAGGAAATTGACAATTTTTTGATTTTCCTGAAAGCGACTGGTGATATCCCCCACCTTCCGGACTTCAAAAAAAGCCAAAGGGAGCGAGAGAACATGCTTATAAAAATCTACCACCATTTGGGTAGTAGCCCTCATAGAAACAAATAGCAGTAGTTGTTGACGGAACCAACTGATAGTAAGATTAAGTAAAACCAGAGCAGATATAGCCCCAACACAGTAAAACAACCAATCTGTGTTCTGCTTCAGAATCACCTCATCCAAGAGAAACTTAGTGAAAAGAGGCAGAAACATAGAGAAAATTTGGATTGCTAAGGAAGCTAAGAGAATTTCCCAAAGAATACGACTATAGGGTTTAACGTAGGGTTTAAACTGTTCTAAAGTAGGCTTATCCTCCTCTATTTCCTTAATTTGTTCTGTGGGTTCCAAATAGAGAGTATAGCGAGTCCAACCTTCCAGAAACTCTGCTTTAGAGATTTTCACCAAACCTTGACCTGGATCTACTCCCACCACCTCTTTATCTGTAGCTTTGTATACTACAACCCAGTGATAGCCCTTCCAGTTGACAATAGCAGGCTGCTTACTTTTGCACAAATTATCATAAATATCCAACACAGCCTTGGTTTTATACTTTAAATACTTTATTTTTACTAAATTTAGCATAAAAAGTAATATGCATAGAATTAAGACTGACTCGCTTGCCGTGATAACGACAGATTGTAGCCAAACAGGCTGCTCCGCAATCCATGGAACTTTGCTGTCGCACCGCTGGTAGACTGGAAAATAAATTTAGCATACTCAAATATTTATGTTAATAGTGGGAAAAAGGAACCGCAGATGATTGCGAAGCAACCGCCCTTGGCGTCCGCGGATGAACACAGATAGGGATGGATGATGGTTTTTAGCCCCCTACAATATTATATATCTCCTACTCTCTTCTTTATTCTTCTCTCTGCGCCCTCTGCGCCTCTGTGGTTTTTAAAATCTATAAAATAGCTCCCTATCCCCCTAGATTATACTGCTAATATATCCTCCACAGTCAGATTTAGTTTAGGGAAGGTTGGAGATATAATTCTGTCTGTTCCCTGAAAGCGGGTCGATTGGTATTTTCCTTCTTCTAATAGGTGGACAAAGACGGAAGGTACTTTGGGATTACCTAAATAAGTTCTACTTCCAAGGGCGAGATAATCTACAATCCAATATTCTCCAATACCGATTATTTCATACTCCTCTAGTTTATCAATATAGTCGTCTTCCCAGTTAGTTGACACTACTTCTACTGCAAGTTGAATAGGTGCATGTAATGCTGTGTAAGCCAAACGCTCGGAGCGCCACATTGTCTTATCTACTACACTAACATCGGGATGTCGTCCTTGTTCTTTTCCTTCTTTGGTGATAGTTCTCTGAACAATGCGCTCTGATACTTTGTAATTCAGTTTGAACCGCTTTACTTCCTCCTTCATAGCATCAGCTATATAATCAGCAATATCCTCATGTTGTCTTGTCGCAAGTATTCTCACAATTTTTCCATCTATCAGTTCATAGCAACCATCTTGAGGGTATTGTTCTAAGAACTTTTCAAAAGTTAGTGTAGGTTTGGTGGATGTAGCTATTATCATAGTGATATGTATTTCAAATAACCCTGTATAGAAGTGGGCAGCCTGAGTAAAGGTGCCCACCCTGGTAACTGGTAACTGTTAAATCACCGTACCATTGGCGATAGTGGCGTTTTTCAGGATTACCACAATCCCACTGCGAATATAGAAGCCTTCGCTTTCCCGATTTGCTTCTTCTATCCTGTCCTTATTTACAATCAAGACGTTACTACCAATGCGGGCATTTTTATCCACGATCGCCCGCCGAATTGTAGTTCCCGCACCGATACCCAGAGGAATTTTACCCCTATCTGAGGATTGATCCTCACCATAAGGCTCAGAGAAATCCGAACCCATGAGCAAACTATCCTCAATCACGCAATCTTTTTCCACCCGAGTGCGAATTCCCAAGACGGAGTGGCTAATGCGACATTCTTTGAGAATGCAGCCTTCGCCGATAATGGATTCCATTACCTGACAGTCTAAGAGCTTGCTGGGAGGTAAGTAACGAGGACGGGTATAGATAGGGGCTTTGGGGTGGTAGAAGCTGAAAGGGGGTTTGGGTTGCCGCGTCAGGGCTAAATTAGCGTTGTAAAACGCTTCGATGGTACCGATATCTTCCCAGTAATCTTTGAATAGGTAAGCTTGAACGTTATAGTCTTTTGCAGCAGACGGGATAATTTCTTTGCCGAAGTCCGTTTGTGCTGGGTTCTCTTCCAGCAGCCGATTTAAAACTTCTTTTTTAAAGACATAAATCCCCATGGAGGCAATATAGGGACTTGCCTTAGCTTGCTCGGAAGTCAGTCCCAAAGTGGTAGTATCCACCTGCATCTGTTTCAGAGCATCCTCTTCGGGTTTCTCGCTGAAGTCCACTACCCTGCCCCTGTGGTCGATTTTCATCAAGCCAAAGCTAGAGGCTCGTTGTTCATTAATGGGGACCACAGAGAGAGTAATATCGGCGTTGGTTTCCCGATGACGCTGCACGAAGAGGCTATAGTCCATCCGATAGAGATGGTCTCCAGAAAGAATAAGATATTCGTCCACATCCCATTCTTTTAAGAGCCAGAGATATTGACGCACCGCATCTGCCGTTCCCTGAAACCAGCCGGGGTTTTCTTTCGTTTGTTGGGCCGCTAGTACTTCCACAAAGCCATCGCTGATGCCCGGAAAGCTATAACCCCTGGTGATATGGCGATTGAGGGAAGCGGAGTTAAATTGGGTGAGAACGTAGATTTTGAGAATTTCCGAGTTAATGCAATTACTAACTGGTATGTCGATCAGGCGATATTTGCCTGCTAATGGTACTGCTGGTTTTGCCCGCAGTTTCGTCAGGGGATAAAGGCGAGTTCCAGCGCCTCCTCCCAAAATAATTCCTAGTACTCTTTTCACGAAAGAACCTCGCAACTGCCTTTTTCCTCTCCACTCAAGTTTATGACCCCAGGGGCTACTGAGCAAGCCCTGGGAAGGGAAAGGTGATAGAAACCCACCACGGAGCATCAAGAAAAACGTTAAATTAGCGGTGTTGACCTTTACAAATCTTAACGAGGAGCGCCAGTGCTGGAATTATATCAGTTTGCCCTGTGCCAATATTGCGAGAAGGTACGCCTAATATTGGATTACAAGGGTTTAGAATACCGCAAAATTGAAGTAACTCCCGGGGTGGGACAATGGGAATTGTGGCAAATGTCCGGTCAGAAGCAAGTCCCGGTCTTAAAAGATGGAGATAGGGTAATTGCTGATTCTACGGCGATCGCCCTTTATCTGGAGGATAAGTATCCAGAGCGACCGATTATTCCCACGGATCCCCGACCACGGGGACAGTGCTTGTTAATGGAAGAATGGGCTGATGAGTCCATGGGTTTGAAGATTCCCAAAGCTTTTATCGGTGCTTTAAACCAAAATCCCCATTTGCGCACTTCCATTCTACCCCAGCAAACTCCCGAGCCTGTGAAAACTCTTGTGGGTGCAGTACCTTCAGAGTTATTAGATTTTTTGGGCGCTGGGGTTGGTTTTGGCGGTGATGCGGTAATCTCTGCTCAAAAGGGTCTGGAGCGAGATTTAGAGTATCTCTGTCTAATTTTGCAACAGCGTCCTTATTTGCTGGGGGATAGCCCTACTTTAGCGGATTTGACGGTGGCGGCTTTAAGTATCATTTTGAAGTTTCCCGATGGTCCTTATCTGGACCTGCCCACAGAAGTACGGGGGAAGGGAATTCCTGGATTGGCAGATAATAGCGCCTACGACACTTTTTTTGCTTGGCGCGATCGCCTTTATCAGGAGTATCGCCAATCTTTAAATACTACTGATAATTCTGATTCTTCACCTACTTCCATCGACATCGAATAAAATTACGACTTCCGCAGACAGAGTCCCTAGCTTAATACCCTAGACTCTGTCTGTAGTCATTTATACAAATTCACAAAAATATAAACAAATTTACAAAAAATTCGCCATGATTGAGAATTTACCGAGATAAATGTATCGGTTTATACAGAAACTGGGGACGAAACCATCGATTATTTGTGAATTTAAATGAAACTATTGGAAAAAGAGAAATAAACTTGACTAAATCACTTCTTTTGTGTAAATTCTACTCGTTAGAGTCAAGTATCGACGTAACAGGAGAAGAGAAAGTTCCCAAGAAACTTTTACATAGAGAATCTAACAATGTTTTTCCTCAAATTAAGGAAAGTCCAAAAATGATGTCTGAATCAAGTAGAAAAAAGAGGAATCCTTCCTATCTTAAACCATTACAAAGCTATGTAAGATTGTTTCCTTTTGGCTGGGTAGCCTGCATTCCTTTGGTAGCTCTAATTGTGGTCCTCTGGAATGCTGCCGCCGTTGCTCAGGATGCACCTCCCATCGAAGCACCGGAAGTTAAAGTTATTCTCGACTCCATTTTTCTGTTAATCGCCTCAGTGCTGGTGATTTTCATGAATGCAGGATTCGGTATGCTGGAAGCAGGGTTTTGCCGCCAGAAAAATGCGGTGAATATCTTAGCTAAAAACCTGATTGTCTTCGCTATCGCCACTATTGCCTATTGGTCAATTGGCTATGCTCTCATGTACGGTGAAGGTAATGGTTTTATTGGCTGGCATGGCTTTTTCTTTAACGGTGACGCGGGGGCTGGCTAGGTGAACTTGGCTTTCACGACTTTGCAGGTTCAACCATAGTGCACTCTGTTGGAGGTTGGGCAGCCTTAGTAGGGGCTGCCTTACTGGGACCGAGGGAAGGTAAATACCGAGATGGTCGGATCAATGCCATTCCCGGACACAATATGAGCATTGCTACTCTCGGTTGCTTGATTCTTTGGATCGGCTGGTTTGGTTTCAACCCCGGTTCTGAGTTGGCTGCTACGGAGAATGTAGCTACTATTGCCGTTACTACTAACTTAGCAGCAGCAGCAGGGGGCTGTACAGCAACAGCAACTTCTTGGCTTCGAGACGGGAAGCCGGACTTGTCCATGGTTATTAATGGTATCCTGGCAGGCTTAGTAGCTATTACAGCAGGTTGTGATGCTGTTAACAATTGGCAAGCTGTAATTATTGGAGCCATCGGTGGTGTCATCGTCGTTTTCGCCGTTGCCATTTTCGACAATCTCAGAATCGACGACCCCGTAGGAGCTGTCTCCGTCCACCTGGTTAATGGTGTCTGGGGAACTCTCGCTGTAGGTATCTTTGGGCAAGCTAATATTATCCACCAAATCATTGGTATCGTTTCTATTGGTGCCTTTACCGTTGTATTCAGCTTCGTTGTCTGGCTAGCGCTCAAAGCGACAATCGGAATGCGAGTAGACCATGAAGACGAACTGCGGGGTTTGGATATTTCCGAACACGGTATGGAGGCTTACAGCGGATTCGTCAAGGAAGCAGATGTTTTGAGTGCTGGGAATCCTACACTGAAGGTGAGTACTAGCGACATGTGAGGCTCGTAGGTTGGGTTGAGGAAACGAAACCCAACATTCAAGGAGATTTGTGTTGGGCAGGGCGATACCGCTAATCCTGTAGGGTGCGTTACGCTAACTAACGCACCCTACAGCACAGAATGATAAGAAAATGGATACAAAAGCTTTTAAACGCTCCTTGCAACAATCGGAAAACTACCATCGAAAAGGTTTTGGTCATGGAGCTGAAGTGGCTGGAGTTTTAAACTCTGAGTATCAAAGCAGTCTAATTCAACAAATTCGCCACCAAAACTACCGACTGGAACAGGGAGAT